>JAUXDV010000289.1 GCA_030620735.1 Gammaproteobacteria bacterium | reverse complement strand
AGATAAACCGGCAGATGATTTCGATAGCTGACAATCAGGTTTCCCAGCTCATGCAGGTCGTGGTATTCAAGATCCAGCTTGAGTTGCTGCTCGCGATCCGCGCTGACGACAAAACCACCAGGCAGCTTGATATGCTCGCGCTGAAATGCGTTGATCACATCATCCACGGCGATAGCCAGCCCCGCCATGCGTTGGATATCCAGGTTGATACGAATCGTGCGTTGACGCTCTCCGGCAATCAATACATTGCCAACGCCGCTGACCGTTTCCAGTCGTTTCTTGATAATATTTTTGGCATAGAGATTAAGCTGCTGCAGGGTTCGATCTCCCTGCAGTGACAGCCACATGACCGGTGATCCACCTACCTCCACCTTTTTGACGATTGGCGTTTCAGCATCATTTGGCAGGAGGCGAATTACCTCGTTGATTTTTGCTTGCATCTCGTTAAAGGCAATATCGATATCTTTCGAGAGTTCAAACTGAACCACGACGACAGAGACCCCCGCCAATGATGAAGATTGGATCGTTTCGATACCTGAAATACTGTTTACTGCGGATTCAATGATATTGGTCATTGATGCATCGATAATGGTGGGATCCCCACCCGGCAATATTGTTGATACAGAGAGCATGGGGAACTCGATTTCCGGCAGCTGATCAACTCCTATGCGATTGTAGCTAATCATGCCAAACAGGATCAGCACCAGGCTGAGCATATAGGTCAGCACATGGTTTTTTATCGAAAACGCCGGCAGGTTCATTGTTGTATCTCTACGCTTGCGCCATCAGTCAGCCAGGCGGCGCCGTCCAGCACGATAGCATCGCCGGCGCTGAGACCTGAGGTTACTTCAATCATCTCTCCCTGTTTCAATCCTGTCGTGACGATCTGCTGTGTCACTGTGTTGTCTTTAACGCGGTATACCACCGTGCCTGCAGGCCGGCGCACCAGTGCTTTTTCCGGCACAGCAACTGCCTGTGTATGCTCCTCAAGTGTGACCCGGGCAACTATGCTGGAACCGGGCTTCCAGTTGTTCTCATTGTGGAAATCAACCAGCGCATGCAAGGCGCGGTTGCTCTCTTCAAGCATGGGTCGGATGCGATTGACTTCACCGCTGACGGTCTTGTCGCCTTGGGTTAACTCGACCTTCATGCCCGCATGGATAGAGGCAGCCAATGTCTCCGGAAAATAGATGCGAGCGCGCAATCTGTCTGTCGATACGATCTGAAACAACAGGGCACCGACTTTGACGTAATCACCCATGGAGACCCTGCGTTGTTGAACCACACCATCCACCGGGCTGACTATTTTGGTATGGGAGAGTTGATAGCTGGCCTCTTTAAGTCGGGCCTTGGCGCTGATCAACTCTGCCTGGGACTGTTTCAGGGCCGTTATCGCATCATCCAGGGCTGACTGTGAAGTCATTTTTTTACCGATCAGATCTTTATTTCGTTTCAGCACCCGCTGCTGGTTTTCAATCAATACTTGAAGTTGCTGGATATCAGCGCTGGCAATCTCCTGGGCAATGCTGAAAGTCTCATCATCGAGTTCTGCCAGCAACTGTCCGGACTGCACCTGCATGCCTTCATCCACCTTGACGCTTTCAACCTCTGCGGCGACCTTGGCTGCAATATGGGGCGTGCTGGGGCTTTCAATCTCTCCACGAACCACGGTTGCCGAGATCATGCTGGTTTCAATGGCTTTGACAACGGTGACCGGCGTACCTTTGGATGGCGTACTCTCTTCGACAGGGGCCGCCGATACAAATGAGCCGAGGAGAAGCAGCAACCATGCCGCATGTAGATGTATGCGGCTCATACTGTATCTCCCAGATAAGTGGATAACACTGCCATCACCTGGCCACTGATATAAGCGGGATTATTGTGCTGCTGTCGACTGTCTGGGAAGAAGCGATCCAGTGGGTTTAGTTCATAAGGCTTCTGCACCATGCCGATAATGATGACGGCGAGACTATGTGCGTCGCAATCGGGGTTCAGCTCAACCAACAACTCCATCATCTGCTGGAATGACGCACCAAAAATTTCCTGTGCCAGATAGCGCAGCCGCTCTTCATCGCCATCCAGTAATTCACGCTGCATCAGACGGTGAAAATCAGGATCATCATGCAAGACCTGGCTTAACTGGGTGATGAAGCGATGCAGGCGCAGTAACGGCTTCTCCTGTCCGGACAATGCCTGTAGCAAGAGTTCTGACTTATTCTCGAAAGTGTCGGAGATGGCCGCAAGATACAGCGATTGCTTGTTCTTGAAGTGATTGTATAGAGCCGGGGTAGTGATATTGACTGCTTCCGCAATATTGCGCATGGAGACGCCTTCATATCCCTGTCTGGAGAATAGATGTATCGCTGCTTTGAGTATGCTTGATCTTGTATCATTCACTATATTAGACTTCCAATTATCTTGTTAATTAACGCTCATTAATATAAATGAGCAGCCTCTTGCTGTCAAACTTCAGGCGTAACTCTGATTCATGACAAATGGCTATCTTGGATGGATTGCGTGCTGCAGATAAGCCACTCTTACTGGTTTCTCCAGCACTCATCCAGTTGAGCTATTATTGTATTCTGCGAATGACCGTTCTGGAGCAGTGGACTAAACCGCTCGCGCGGTAGTTGGTGGTTTGATTTAAGTGAGTCATTATATTTAACATTCGTGGTTTGTTTCCTATGCTGAGAGATGAGGCATTCAGCCTTTTCTCACAACAGGA
>JAUXDV010000103.1 GCA_030620735.1 Gammaproteobacteria bacterium | reverse complement strand
GCATGAGGCGATCGCCGAAGGTGTCGAGCGCATTATTGCCGGTGGAGGAGACGGCACAGTCAACGAGGTCGCCGATGCACTGGTGAAACTGCCTCAGCGACCCGAGCTGGCGATCATGCCTCTGGGGACAGCGAATGACTTTGCAACAGCCTGCAATATCCCGCGTGATCCGCTGGCGGCGCTTGCGTTGGCGGTCAATGGTAAAAGCACGCCAATCGATATCGGAAAAGCCAATGAACGCCACTTTGTCAACGTCGCCTCCGGTGGATTTGGCGCCGAGGTGACGGTGGACACCCCCGTGGAGTTGAAAAATTTCCTCGGTGGAGGCGCTTATACATTGACTGGATTGGTCAAGGCGATGAACTTTACTCCATACAGGGGCAAATTTGTCACCCCTGAGGGCGAGGTTTCCGGGGCAGCCATCGTCGGCGCCGTGTGTAATGGCAGACAGGCCGGAGGCGGACAGGTGCTGGCGCCGAATGCCTTTATCAACGATGGACTTCTGGATGTGTTGATCGTCACGGATTTTTCAGCCGGAGATCTTCCGCAGGTGATCAGCGAGATTCTCAATCCCTCGCCTGAAGGCGAATTTGTGATGCTGTTTCAAACCTCGTGGGTGGAGATGTCCGCGCATGGCAAAATCGCACCGGTCAACCTCGATGGCGAGCCATACCGTTCTAAGGTGATTCGTTTCGAGGTTCTTCCCAATGCAATCGACCTGGTGCTGCCAGAGTTCTGCCCAATGCTGAAAGAAGCACACTAATTGCAATGCGTATTTTACACTTCAGCGATCCCCATTTCGATCTTTCACTGCGCACCCTGCCGTTCAGGAAATGGTTTGGCAAGCGCGCTATCGGCGCGCTCAACCTGCTGGCGGGCAGGGGCCGTTTTTTCGATGAAGCCGAGGAGAAGATCGCGGCGTTGAATCGCTTCAAAAAAGAAAACGAGATCGACCTGGTAGTCTGTACAGGGGATTACACCGCGCTTGGGCTCGATGCGGAGCTGCGCAGTGCTGCCGAATTGATCGCACCGCTGACCGATGCGCCGCAAGGCTTCGTCACAGTGCCTGGAAACCATGACGTCTATGCGAAAGATGTCATTAAAAACAACTATTTTTTCGATAACTTCGGCGCAGCCATGCAAACCGATATGCCTGAATACTGCTCGGATGGCATCTGGCCTTTTGTGCGGCTGATCGGTGAGGATATTGCAGTCATTGCGGTCAACAGCGCCAAACCCAACCCGGTTCCATGGCGCTCAGACGGCCATATTCCGAGTGTGCAGTTGGAGTCGTTAAATCGCATCCTCGATGATGCGCGTCTAAGCGGACGCTTCCTGTTTGTCGTTACGCACTATGCATCCAGGCTGGAGAGTGGAGAGCCTGATACAAAACTGCATGGATTGCAAAATGCCGATGATTTTCTGGCGATATGTAAAAAAGTAACAACTGGTGCGCTGTTATGCGGTCATATACATCGCTGTTACCGTACACCGCTGGAAGGATTGAAGGTGGATCTTTACTGTGCAGGCAGTGCGACCAAGGAGCATCGCGAGGGGTTCTGGCTGTTTGATATTGAAAACGGCGCATGCAAGGCCAGCCAGGGTTTCTATGATGCCGAAAAATTCGCCTATTTTGTCAAGGAGATAAACGCATGATGAGTATGCTCTCAATAACCGCGATCATACGGCCTGCAGGCGGACTCCGGAATGACTGGAAGATGGTTTCAGGCAAGTGTTTTATCGATGCCTAAAGAGGCTGCCAGCTCTGCAAACAACGCTTTTTCACCTGCGCTGATCCGCTCGCCGCCAAAGCCAAGAAAGCCACCCTCTTTTGCTGCTTTGGCGACATTCTCCGCAACTGAAATGGCCCACTCTTTATACTCTGAGCTCTCTTCAGCAGTGGCTTTTTGTTTGAGCAGCCTGTTGACGTCCCGAGTATCAGATAGCAGCAGCTGGCGGAAATCTTCCTGGTTGCCGACATGCTTCTCCTTGATGCGGGCTGTTGCATTTTGCCGGAACTCTTTTGCCTGCGCCATTGCATCTTTGCGATCATCGAGGTTCGGCAGTATGCCCTGGATGATTTCATTATGCGGGTAAGCTTTTAAGCCGCCCATGTAGGCTTTGGCGCTAGCCATGAGCTCCTTGATGGTTGCCAGGCCGCTGCTTTCCGCCATTGCCATGGCTGAACCAATCAAAATCGGTGTTGCCGACAGCAACAGTTGCTCCTCGTCGCTGAATCTCTCTTTAAAAGACATGGGAATTCCTCTCTGTGATGTTCTGTATGCCAAATAAGATCATTTTACTGCGGGAGATATCTGCTCGGTGATCGCTGATCGGGGCGGTCCTGTTTCCGCGCTCGGTTTGGTGAAAAACTGGTAGGCAAGCCATGCCAGCAGGGTGAGAGCAACCACGGGGAAGAGTTTTTTGAAAAGTGATTTGTCCTCGTTACTGGCGTGCCCGGCAGTATCGTTAACATTTCCGGCTGCTGATTCTATACCCTCTTTCACTTGATCTGCAAAGTCATCAATGACTCCCAGGCCAGCGAAGTACTGGCTCATCTCAGGTGTCAATGCAGCGGTCATGTTGCCCTTTTGATCATCCAGCAAGCTCAGCAATCCATCGCTGTCCAGGCTGTCTTCCTGTTTTTTCTTTGACAGTATGCCCATCAGCATGGGGGTGACAACTCCCAGCAGGGATGTGCTCGTCTCAGTGGAGATTCCGCTGAAATCGGAAATGGCACTGATTATGGAGTCCGATTTGCTGTTTCCAAGCAGAGAGCCTGGCATGGATCCCCCGGCAGAAGCCTGAGAGCTGCCGTCATCGCCTGCTGCGCCGGCAAGATTTCCCGGCAAGCCAGTGTCAGTCTCATCAATGGCTTTATTAAATCGCTCTTTTCCAGCCGGTTCAGAGGTTGAAGCATGGATATTGCCGAGTAGTAGAGGTATTGCTGCTGCAATTGCTTTGCTCATTGCGGGCGAGTCCACGCCAGCAAACCTGGTCACGAGCGCAATATTTTCAGGAGTGATCTGCTCGCTGATCAGATCCATAATATTAAATGCCATGAGTCATTCTCCCGCTGATTATTGATTGGCAACCACTCTTTTTAGTGGATCTTGCCGAGCAGTTACTTTAGTACAGTGATGTTTAAATATCTATCGGTAAAAGCCGTTTCCCTCATTCACACCAGGACGGCGCGAATGAGGGCGATTGAATCTGTCACATCCCTTAACCCAGTTCCTTTGAATTGAGCACCATCATCTTCTCGATCTGCATATCGCGGAAGGTGTAGGGGATGCCGCCGACGCCCAAGCCTGATTCGCGCAGGCCTGCGAATGGCATCCAGTCCACGCGGAATGCCGTGTGGTCATTGATCATCACGGCCGATGCATCCAGCCTCTTGTAGGCGCGCATGGCTGTATCGATGTTTGTTGTGAAGATGGCGGCCTGAAAAGCGAAGGGCAACCGGTTGGCCTGCACGATGGCCTCATCCAGCTCGTCGTATGGATAGATGCAGACAACAGGACCGAAGATCTCCCTGGTGCTGACCTTGCTTTCGGCGGACGGATTGTAAAGAACGGTGCAAGCATAGGATGTCTGTGAAACCACATCTCCTCCTGCAAGCAGCTCTGCGCCTTCAGTGACAGCCTGTTTGACCCATTGCTCTACCCGTTCCACCTCTGCCGGGCGGATCAGCGGTCCGATCTCTGTCTCTGCAAGCGTCGGGTCGCCGATGACGAGCTTGTTAGCGCCATCGGCGAGTTGTATGGCGAGTTCGCGCGCAATGGAGTGATGCGCAAAAACCCGCTGTACCGAGACGCACACCTGCCCGGCATGATAGAAGCCGCTTTTCAAAAGTTTTGGCAGGACATCTTCCATGTCTGCATCCTGTGCAACGATGACCGGTGCCGCGCCGCCATGTTCGAGGGCGCAGCGCGCACCCGCAGCCAGTTTTGAACGCAGTATCCAGCCAACCCTGGCGCTGCCGATAAAACTCAGGAAGGCGACCCTTGAATCTGACACGAGTTGGGTTGCGACATCCAGACTGCTGGTGATCAGCGCCTGGCACCACGCATCGGGCAGCCCGGCCTCACGCACGATTTCGACAAAACGAAAGCAGGAGAGCGGGGTATCCTCTGCCGGCTTGACAATAACCGGACAACCGGCGGCAATGGCCGGTCCCACCTGGTGGCAGATCAGGTTCAGCGGATGGTTGAATGCGCTGACTGCCACCACCACGCCAATCGGTTCGCGGCTGGTGAAGGCGAGTCTCCCGGTCGATGCGGCATTGATGCCCATGGGGATGGTTTCACCGGATTGTGTGCGCAGGCAGTCGACGCAAATTCTGATGCTGTCGATGGCTCGGGCAACTTCAATCCTGGAGTCGATGAGTGGTTTGCCTCCTTCCTGCGCGGATTCGATGGCGAGTTCTTCAGCGCACTCTGCCATGATGGCTGTAGTTTTTTCGAGAATTTCGATGCGCTGTGAGGCGGGCAGCCATTGGTCGCGGTCGCGAAAAAGCCGATGTGCAGTATCGAGCGCCTGATCCACTGCTTCAGAGCCGGATGTCTCGACAGTGGCAATGAGAGAACGATCAAAGGGCGCAACAACCTCCAGCATGCCGGCGGGTGCGTTGTCTCCAGCGATCATTGATTTGAATAAATCTGTCATGTTCTGTCCCTATATTTTTTGGATGTTTTCCTTGATCTCGTGATTGAGAATACGGTCGTTTTCAGAGTAATCAACCGGTACCTCTACCAGGTGTACGCCGGGAGTGTTGAAGCACATTTCGAGCAGCGGTTGCAGTGAATCCGCTGATTTCACCCGATGTCCGTTGGCGCCATAGCTGTTGGCATACATGACAAAGTCAGGATTTCCGTAGTCGAGGCCAAAGTCGTCGAAACCCATGTTGGCCTGTTTCCACTTGATCATGCCATAGGCGTCGTCCCTGAGGATCAGCACCACCAGGTCGAGTTTGAGCCGTACGGCGGTCTCCATCTCCTGGGAGTTCATCATGAAACCTCCATCGCCGCAGATGGCCATCACCTTGCGATGCGGATGGACGATTTTTGCCGCCATCGCTGAAGGCAGGCCCGCGCCCATGGTTGCCAGCGCATTGTCGAGCAGCACGGTATTGGGCATGTAGGCTTTATAGTTGCGTGCAAACCAGATCTTGTAGACGCCGTTGTCGAGGGCGATGATGCCGTCATCGGGCATCACCTTGCGCACTTCGGCAACCAGGCGTTGCGGATAGACCGGGAAGCGTTCATCATTGCCGCCCTCCAGCAGATGTTGCTCAAGATGCGCCTTGACCTGCATGAATCTGGAGAAGTCCCAGCTTTTTTGCGGTGTTATGCGGCCGGTCAGGCGCTCGATACTGTTGCCAATATCACCAATCACGCCCTGTTGCGGGTAGTAGACCGGGTCGATAGCGGCGGTGACATAGTTGATGTGTATCACATCGAAGCCGCCCTGCTCCATGAAGAAGGGAGGCTTCTCGACCACGTCGTGACCCACGTTGATGATCAGATCAGCATGTTCAATGGCACGGTGAAGATAGTCACTGGCAGAGAGCGCGGCGTTGCCCAGAAAAAGCGGGTTGCGTTCGTCGATGACGCCTTTGCCCATCTGGGTGCTGAAGAAGGGAATACCGGTCTCTTCGATAAATGTGGTCAGCGTTTGACAGGCATACTTTCTGTTGGCGCCGGCGCCGATCAGAATCAGGGGGTGCTTCGCTGATTCGATCATCTCGACAGCGTTGGCGATGGAGTTTTCACTGGCATGGGGGATGTCAAACCGGCTTCTGACGATGACTTTAGCATCTGTTTCTTCGCAGGCGACATCTTCAGGCAGTTCGAGGTGGGCCGCACCAGGTCGTTCACCCTCGGCGTTGCGCATGGCCTCACGCACTCTTGCCGGGATATTGTGGGCGCTGCTGATCTGGTGGGTGAACTTGGTCAATGGCCGCATCATGTCCACCACGTTGACAATCTGGAACTGCCCCTGTTTGCTGGCCTTGATCGGCTTTTGCCCGGTGATCATCAACATCGGCATGGCGCCTAGCTGTGCGTAGGCGGCGGCAGTCACGAGGTTGGTCGCGCCGGGGCCAAGTGTGGAGAGGCAAACGCCTGCTTTTCCGGTAAGGCGGCCATAGGTGGCAGCCATGAAGCCCGCCCCTTGTTCATGGCGCGTCAGAATCAGTTTGATCGATGAACCCTTCATTGAGTTCAGGAGGTCGAGGTTCTCCTCGCCGGGAATACCGAAGATATACTCGACGCCTTCTGATTCCAGCGCCTGGATGAACAGATCGGATGCTTTCATTTGCTATTTCTCCTTTAGGGAAGCTCTGATCAAATCGCTTCGCTCCTCAATCAGAACTTCCTGCAAGTTTATCGATCAACGGCCTCTTTATTAGCTGGAATCATAACAGTATGCTTGTGTGCGCTTTTTTATTATTCTGGCCTCATGAGGCGAACGGGATTGAGTGGATAAAAAAAGCCCTGATCAAGTCGCGAAACGAATCGATCAGAGCTTTTAGAACTTCTTGAGCGGTTAGCTGTTAGATGCAGTTACACTCCAAGTCAGGGTTGCCGCGACTGATGGCATCGAGGGAGGAATTGGAGTCTGAGTGCGTCACATCTCCAGCTTCCAGGCCTGCAAACAGATCGCTGTTGTTGGAATATGCCGTTGCAACAGGATCAACGGAAACAGTGGATACGGTAGTATGTCCCTGGTAGTTTGCGCTCAGGTCCGGGTTCTGGAACATATTTTCCCAATCGGCTGAAACTGAAGTTGCGACGAGCATCAAGGTTGCTGCAATAATGGTTTTCATGGCTAAATCTCCTGGATTATTGAAAGAAGGACAAAGTGTGCGTCCTTGGTGATAGAGACATGGCAAACGAGAATTACTTACAAAAAAATATTTTGTTCATGCAACTTAGC
>JAUXDV010000010.1 GCA_030620735.1 Gammaproteobacteria bacterium | reverse complement strand
GAGGTTCTGGCTGCTTCTGTTGTTCATCGTGCTGTTGTTGCCTGTGGCGCTGTGGATTACCGCATCGACGGAGAGAGGCAGCCGCTGGCTGATCAACAGCACGCTGCATCTGCTGCCTGTGGATGTGTCGATTCAGCAGGTCGACGGAACCCTGCTTGATTCCCTGACGCTGACCGGCATTCAATTTGCCGCCCCACCGCACCGGGGTTCCCTGAAAAAGGCGCATCTGCAGTGGCGGCCGGCCGCCCTGTTGAAACGCAAGATCCATATCATTGATCTCACCGTTGACGGCCTGCTCCTCGATATCGGTGAAACAGAGAGCAGCAGTGAACCTGCACAATTCCCGCAGCTGCCGATGGCCATTGATCTCAACAGCGTCAAGGTCACCAATACCGAGGTGAGGCTGCAGGGTGAAACGCATCGCATTGACTCTGTTGAACTCAGCGCCCACACGCGCAAAAACCAGTTTATTGTCGACTCCCTGAGCATCTCTGCAGAGCCGCTTAAACAGGCCACTCTCAAAGGAGAGATTTCACTGCTTGCACCCCACCCGCTCGACTTCTCTTTCAACTGGGAGGGCGACCTCGCCGAAATAGGCACGCTCAAGGGTGAAGGCGTCCTGCAGGGAGATCTCGATGCCCTGACTCTTGATCACAGCCTCACTGCCCCGGTCTCCATCTCGACCAGGGCAAAGATCATCCCGGGAAAGAGTCCGCAGGAGACTCTGCAGGTCGATATTCAGGGAGATTGGAAAGATCTCGCCTGGCCTCTCAGTGGAACAACGGAGTACCAGAGTCCGCAGGGCGAATTTTCGCTCAGCGGAACGACCGATGCCTATCAGGTGAGTATCGATGCGCCTGTCTCTGGCTCTTCCATCCCGGAGACTCAAATCTCGCTGGTTGCCAGCGGCGACAAACAGGGACTGCAACTCGCTCCGCTGAGCCTGGAACTGCTCAACGGCAGGCTGACAGCAGAGGGTAAAGTCAGCTGGAGCGACAACCTTGCATGGGATCTGCAGATTGCCGCAGAGAAGATCCAGCCGCAGCAGCAGTGGCCGGAGTATGCCGGAGAGCTCTCCGCAAAAGTTGCTCTACAGGGAGCAATGATCGACAGCAAGCCTCAGCTCTCCCTGGAGATTCATGAGTTATCAGGAACCCTGCGTGATTACGACATTGCCGGCACGGGCAAGGCGCAGTGGGCTTCCGGCAAACTGGACGTCGAACATCTGATGCTGCAGTCCGGCGAAAACCAGGTGGAACTCAACGGCATTATGGGAGAGACGCTTGATTTTGACTTTAGAGTTGAAGCCCCTGCCCTGAAACAGCTGTGGCCGACGCTCGATGGAACACTGCAAGCAGAGGGAAAACTGCATGGCACGCTCGACTCTCCCCGCGTGGAAATCCATGGCAGCGGCAGCAAAGTTGCGCTGGACGCATACAAGATTGGCGCACTCAACGCAGATATCGTATGGGTTCCTGATGACCCCTCCGCTTCCACAACTGACCTGCAGTTGAAAGATGTCGTTGTCTCAAACCAGACCTTCAACAAGATTATGATCAAGGGGCCGGGCAATCTGGCACAGCACCAGCTGGAACTCAAAGTTGCAGGCGACTCACTCAACCTGGATATGCAGCTCAAGGGAGGCTATGCGCAACAACACTGGACAGGAGAGATCTCGGAGGGGACGATTCGGGTCGAAAATGCAGGCAGCTGGAAGTTATCCAATGCGGTAGAGATCGTCGCAGGCGCCGACAGAGTGGAGGTCCAGCAGCACTGCTGGAAACAGCAGAATGCCGAGCTTTGCGCTCAGGGCAAATGGCAGCAGGATGGATCGATTCAGGCAGATGCAAAGCTTTCCCGGCTGCCGCTTGCGCTGGTGCAGCCCCTGCTGCCGCCTGGAGAAAAAATTGAAGGCCGCGTCTCCGGCACACTCAAAGCCACTGGCACTGTGGAATCACCGCAGCTGGAAGTCGAAATGGAGCTGCCAACTGCCCGCTACCTTGCTGTCACTAACGGCCAGCAGCCCAACATCGACCTGCGCAATGCAAAGGCCAGCGCCACACTGCAGTCGGACCAGTTGAACGCCAAAATCAATTTTGATGTGCGTGCAAATGAGAGAGGCGCATGGGGAGAGGCACAGGGAGAGCTGCAGGTGGATTTCTCAAAGGAAGACAAGCCAATCGAAGGTAAAATCACCCTCGATGTACCGGATCTGACGCCGCTGCTGGCGCGCACGCCAAAAATCAAGGATGCAAAAGGGAGTGTACACCTGCGGGCGAATATCAGCGGCACGACAGCAACTCCTCTGGTCACTGGAGATGCTGAGCTGAAAAATGGCGCATTCACGCTTCCTGACCTCAATATCAACGTGACTCAAATCTCGCTGCAGGCAAAAGCAGATCAGAGCGGGCAAGTTCAGCTCAAAGGCGGGGCCAGCTCGGGAAAAGGAAAACTGAATCTCGACGGCAAGGCTTCAATCAACCCGCAGCAGGGATTTCCATTCTCCATCAACATCCACGGCAAGGATATACTGGTCGCCAAGATACCTGAAGCCGAGGTATTGATCTCTCCTGATCTGAAGCTTTCCGGAGGCATCAAGGAGCTGGAGCTGAGCGGACGTCTCGATATCCCGAAGGCCCGCATTCAACTCCGTGACATCCCCCCCACTGCTGTTGACGTCTCTGAAGATACAGTGATCATTCACAGGGGTAAAAAAGTCCCTCAAAAAGAGAGTAATGGTGTGGTGACGGCGCTCAACAGCAACATCGTGGTGACGCTGGGAGACAAGGTGAGCTTCAAGGGATTTGGAGTAACAACAGACATCAGGGGGGTGTTGCATGTGAGCAGTGAAGCGCAGAAGCCCGCTATTGCTGAAGGCCAGCTATCCCTGCACAATGGCACATACGCCGCCTATGGACAGAATCTGACCATAGATCGCGGCAATATTCTCTTTGATGGCCCCGTCGACAACCCGCGTCTGGATATCCGCGCATTTCGCGCCAGATCTTTCGATGGTGTCAGAGCTGGAGTTGCCATCACCGGCAATGTCAAGAATATCAATACCAGAGTCTTCACTGAACCAGCCAAATCGGAGAGTGAAGCGCTCTCCTACCTGATTGGCGGTGGCGGCGCATTTGACCAGAGCAGCGTCGCACTCGGCAAATACCTGACGCCGCGTCTCTATGTCGGTTATGTGCTGGGGCTGTTTGACTCATCATCCGTGCTGGTGATGCGCTACAGGCTGACAAAATCACTCAGTCTCGAAACCATGTCAGGCGACCAGCAGAGTGTCGATCTCTATTACAACATTGAAAGGCAGAATCTGTTCAAGCGTAACAAATAGCTTCTCTCATGAGCCTCTCCTTTTATCAAAAGATGAGAGGGATGCCTTCAGCTACAATCCAACTTCACCACCTTTTACGGAAGAGCCATGGAATTTGAAAACGACATTTTACAATTAGGCGGTTTTTTCACGGTGACGATTGGAATCATCGTGCTGTTCGTCGGCAAACGGTTAAACGATGCCGTCGGTTTCCTGCGCGAGTTCAGCATCCCTGAACCCGTCACCGGCGGTTTGGTTTTTTCGCTGCTGATTGCACTCCTGTATGCTGCATCCGGTGTCGAAATCGAATTCGATCTCGAAGCTCGCGATATCCTGCTGGTCTACTTCTTTACCACCATCGGCATCAATTCGAGCCTGCGGGACCTGATTGAAGGCGGCAAGCCGCTTGTGATCCTGCTCGCGATCACCATCGGCTACATGATTGTGCAGAACCTGACTGGCATCACCATAGCCTCTCTATTCGGACTGCAGTCACAGGTCGGCATGCTGGGCGGCAGTGTTTCACTCATCGGCGGTCATGGAACTGCGATCGCATGGGCGCCTCAAATCGCGGAGGAGTACGGCGTCGTCAACGCCATGGAGATCGGTATTGCCTGCGCCACCTTTGGTCTGATCCTGGCAAGCCTCATGGGCGGCCCGATCGCGAAGTTCCTGATCGCGCGGCATGACCTGAAACCGCTCAAGGCAGAAGCAGTTGACGTCGGTGTTTCGCACGAGAGCAAAAAAGAGGGGATCGGACATCTCGATTTTCTGGATGCCATTCTTGCTATTCACATCAGCATCATTTTCGGTTTTCTGCTTAACGAAGGTTTGAAGGAGGTTGGACTCAAACTGCCGCTGTTTGTCACCTGCCTGTTCGCCGCCATCATTATTACCAATGCGGTTCCAAAGTCGCTTCCACGTCTCACCGGAACGGAGTGGCCAACGCGCAAGCCCGCCATCGCCCTGATTGCGGATATCTCGCTGGGTACATTCCTCGCAATGTCACTCATGAGCATGCAGCTTTGGACCCTGGTGGATCTCGCTGGCCCTATCTTCACCATCCTCCTCGCGCAGTTCCTGATAGCGATCCTGGTGACCCTGTTCATCGTCTTTCCACTCATGGGACGAAATTACGATGCAGCCGTCGTGTCGGCAGGATTCGGCGGCATTTCGCTAGGCTCCACACCCACTGCCATGGCGAATATGTCGGCGGTAGCAAAACGCTACGGCGCCTCGCATCTGGCGTTCGTCATCGTGCCTTTGGTGTGTGCATTCTTCATCGACCTGGTCAATGCTGTGCTGATACCGTTCTTTCTCACAAATTTCTGAACATCATTGGCAATATTATTCAGCGCATCCTTGGTACAAAAATTCCGATCATTCCAGGGCCCTGTCTGCGGCGTATCGACTGCATATCAGCATCCGCGGGCAAAGTTATCCATTGCGAAAAATCACCGGCTTGCATCATATGCATCCTTCCTGTTTGGAGCTAGATAATTCTACATCTCACAGTATAATCGATGACTGCGAAACATCGGCTAATCGAGATCAACACCAATGGCATTTCGTTGGCAACGAAATGCCAGCTCTTTCAAATTTGTCACATTGCAGCGAGAAATACAGTCACCAATCCCAGCAGCAGAAACAGGGTGATTGCAAGGATCCAGCGTTGCAGGGAATACTCTGCAGCATCCACAGCTTTGCGCCACGCACAAACCTGCAAAAGGCTACCCGCTTTAGCCAGCCACGCACTGCGCAACCGCGGCAGTGTTTCACACCCTAGCTTTCCACCCCAACGTACGACTGCTCCGGCACAGCGCTCGATCCACAGGCTTGGATCGTCTTCCTGCTTCACGATAGCGGCTGGAGCATGGTGATCTGTTTGCAGCCAGCAGATGGCGGCAACCACAATGACCATCCCAAACCCCAGTGAGACAATAAAAAAATATGGGATGTTTCCATACTGATTCCAGACGGCTGGATCGGCCAGCCCGGCGCCCAGGGCGATGGAGAAAAACCCCGTGGCTATCATGGCGGTATAGGCGGGAAGCAGTTTCAGCTGCGACCGTTTCACTCCCGCCACAATGGCGTAGATGATGGCAGCCGCGCCCAGGATCCGGATGATCAACCCCATGCCCGGCAAAGTGATTTCGCCAAGGGGCAGCCAGCGCACCATTCCAAGCAGCCCCATAGCAATGGGAACGCCGCCTACAAGCAGAGCCACTGCCGGACGGGCCGAACGAAAAGCCAGCGGCAGCCAGGAGTGGAACGGCCAAACACCTGCCTTCAGAGCAAAGCCGGCGAGCACCAGCGACACATACAAACCCGGCGAAGCTGACCCCGAAACCGCAAGGCGCACCGACTCAAACGCCATCTCACTGGTGGTGGAAGCCGCGATCAACAACACCTCGAACAAAAGAAGATCAGCCGCTATCATGAAACTGATATAGATGCGTCCGGCCCGTCTTGCCGTCTTGTCACCACCGGAAACCAGCAGGCCATAAAAGCCGTAACCCATCAGCGCCGAAAAGCTAAAAAATCCGACCATATCAGTCGCCACAATCGCGCCCAGATTGCCCGCCATGGTGAGTAGGAAAAAAACAGTGAAGCGATTGTCCGCAGCGTGATTTCCGGGTTTTGGTAAAAGGGTTGCAGCAGCCGTCCAAATCACCACTGACATTGCCAATAACCATCGTGATGCTCCGTCAACACCAAGGCCGGAACCGAGCAACAGCCATGGCAGTTCAATCGGGACAACGGATGGAACCAGCAGCAGGACAATGGCTGGTAGGAGTGCAATATAACAGGGGTGTGAGATGCGCGAGCGCAGTGGTGGAAACGCCAGCACTACCGGCAGCAGCGGCGTCAACAACAGGAGAGCACTCGTTATTTCATTCACGGCATGTACTCCAGGGTCGTGATAAAGCGCGCCCACTGCAGTGGACTGAACGGAGCCGATGCCAGCAAACCCACAGCCAGTGTCAGCAAGGCAGTCACTACAGGCGGAGCCAGCAAGGCCCAGGAGGTCTCAAAACGTCCGAATGAGCGCTCGTCAGGCCAGCTGTCGGGAGCTGGCTTAAACCAGACGGCATAGAGAACAGGCAGGAAATAACCGGCGTTCAGCAGGCTGCTTCCTGCGAGGATATAAACTACCCACTCCTGCCCGGCATCCAGAGCACCCACTCCCAGGTACCATTTAGTGACAAATCCAGCCAGCGGCGGCACACCAATCATACCGAGGGCGCCGATCGTAAAGGCCGCCATGGTCCAGGGCATGCGTCGTCCAACACCGTTCATTTCGCTGACTTTATGAATTCCCAGCGTCTCGGCAAGATTGCCGGCGCAGAAAAACAGGGTGATCTTCATCACGCCCTGGTGCACCAGGTGTACCAGGCCGCCGGTTGTCGCAATCGGCCCAATGATCGCGATGCCAAGCACGATATAGGAGACCTGGCTGACGGTGGAGAATGCCAGCCGGCGCTTCAGGTCATCCTGAAACAGCGCCCGCAGCGAGCCATAGATGATGGTCACTGCAGCCAGTGCGGCAAGCGGACCCGAAACGCCGAGTTTTGTTGTGGCTTCGACGCCGTAGACATCATCGACAACCCGCACGATGCCAAAAGCACCCGCTTTCACAACCGCCACTGCATGCAGCAATGCGCTCACGGGCGCCGGTGCTACCATCGCCTGCGGCAGCCAGCCATGAAGGGGAACAAGCGCAGCCTTGACGCCCAGTCCGGCAACCAGCAATACAAAAACAACAATGAGCGACACGCGATGCGTATCAAGCAACCCCGCAACGAATCCACGGTGGGCAAACTCCAGCGTACCGGTCATGCTATAGAGCCACACCGTGCCGACCAGCAACAAGGCGCCGCCCGTGATGGTATAGATGAGGTAGGTGCGCCCCGCCCTGCGCGCTACTTCCGTCTCCCGATGCACGATCAGCGGATAGGTGGACAGGGTCAACAGTTCATAAAAGAGCACAAAGGTGATCAGGTTTCCGGCCAGCGCCACGCCGACAGTTGCAGTCACACACAGGCTGAAAAATCCGAAAAAGCGGCTGCGATGCGGCGAACCCTCCAGATAGCCGATAGCATAGATGGTGGTCACCAGCCACAGACCGCTTGAAAGCACCACGAACAGCATCGACTCGGCATCGGCGCGCAGCAGCAGATCCAGTCCGGGCAGCAGCGGCAGGCGCGCCTCGTAGTGATGGCCGTGAAAAACACCCCAGATCATCACCCCGACCAGCACCAGTTTGAACACTGCCCCCCCCAGGTTCAGGGTGGTACGGGCCACAACGTGCTTCTCTGACAGAAAGAAGATCATCAGCCCGGAAAAGAGAGAGGTAGCAACGATCAACAGCGGCAATCCGGCATCCCAGTTCATGACTGCTCCGCCCGCTGTATAGCATCGACTTCAGACCCGCCAAATGGCAAACCGATCTCCATCAGTGACAGCGGCCAGAGGGCAACCAGTCCCAGCAGCAGAGCAGCAAGCGCCAGCGCCAACGCGGCCCACTCCATGCTCATAGGAACCTTATTCGTTTGGCGAAGCACTCCGGCCTGGGTAAACGCATAGCCAATCACTTTAAAGATGTAGGCGGCAGCCAGCAGTCCACCCAGGATCAGGGGGATCACCCACCACCATTGTCCGGCGCGCAGCGCGGCTTCAAGCAACATCCACTTGCCAATAAACCCGCCGCTGGGTGGCAGGCCCACGATGCTGACGCCCGCCACAGAAAACGCAATCATGGTTACAGGCAGACGTTGCGCCACCCGATCAAGATCTGCGATGCGGTCATGTCCACAGAAACGCAGGATGTTTCCAGCCGCCATGAACATCGCCGCCTTGGCAAGGGCGTGGGATAGCAGCAGATAGAGACTCCCTTTCCAGGCAAAACTGCTACCCAGCGGAAATGCCAGAAACAGATAGCCCAGCTGCGCTACCGTCGAATAGGCAATCAACAGTTTAAGCCGCGTCTGACGCAATGCCTGGATACCACCCCACAGGACGGCGGCCGCGCCGAGCACACCCAACAGCTGTCCCGGCGCAGCGCCAGTCTGTGGAAATATCTCCAGCCATAGACGCAGCAGAATATAAAACGACGCCTTGACGACCAGTGCTGACAACAGCGCACTGACCGGTGCAGGAGCGCTAGCATGGGCCGGGGGCAACCAGAAGTGCAGCGGGAACAGTGCGCTCTTGAGCAGCAGGCCGGCGCTCATCAGCCCCATCGCAGCCCATACCGCTGGCGAAGCTTCCACACGCTGCGCCAGTATTGCAATGTCGACGCTGCCGAAATTATGATACAGCAGCGCCACACCCAGCAGATAGCATAACGAAGCCAGCATGTTGACCAGCAGGTAACGCATAGCTGCAGTCAGGGCATTGGCGCCACCGGCTAACGCCACCAGTGCCACAGCTGCTAATCCCAGCAACTCCAGTGTCACATAGAGGTTGAAGATATCGGCGGAGAGAAACAGGGCGTTCAACGCACTCCACAGCAACAACCACAGCGGCCAGAAGAGAATAGCTTGTCTGCGTTCGAAATAACCGATGGAGTAGATGCTGACGCCGAGTCCCACCAGCGCCGTGATTATCAGCATCAGCAGGCTCAGGCCATCTGCGTAGAGATCGATGCCTAATGGAGCGCCCCAGCCGCCGACTGCATAGCGCTGCGCGCCCTGCTCCAGCAACCGCCAGCCAAGACCGGCCACACAACCACCCACCCCGAGCGCACTGATCAGACCAAACAGGAGTGTGCGCCGCGGCCAAAGAAAGCAGGCCATAGCCCCGGCAAGCGGCAGCAGAATGAGCATCACTTCCCAGGGGATCTGTTGCATCCCTTATTCCAGCGGCTCTTCTGGAAGCTCGGCCCTGCCTGTTGCGGCCTGTACTCTCAGCACCAGTGCCAAAGCCAGCGCCGTAGCCGACACGGCAACCACAATACCTGTAATCACCATGGCGTGGGGCACAACATCCGGCACAGCCCCCGCTGTACGCCCGCCTAAAGCCACCAGTATCAGAAACACGCCGCTGCCCATCACGTTGATGGCGAGGATCTTGCGCAGCAGATGCGCGTGAATAATCAAGGCATAGAGCCCCAGGGTAAACAACCCTGCTCCAGTCAGCGCATAGAGCAATACAGCGCTCATCGATACGGTCCTGCTTGCGGCCGTCCGCCCAGGAACAGAGCCGCCAGGGTGACGCCGATCGAGAGTGTGGCCGCCGCCTCAATGAACAGAATAAAAGCGCCGGCGAGGCTGGACGGATATTGCAGAAAGCCTCCACTCACAAACAACAGCGTCATTCCGACAGCTGCAAAAGTCCCCAAACCAAGCAGCAGTACAACGCGCAACGGCCAGCCCATCAGCCGTACAGGGAAACGTTTACTGGAGAGCAGCAGCAGAATGCCTGCAGCCGCCAGCACGGATCCTGCCTGGAAAGCGCCGCCGGGGGTATTGGTGCCAGCCCACAACAAATAGCCCGCCATCAGGATCATCATCGGCGCCAACCCTCCGACCAGCAATGACAACACCGGCTCCGGGTCGATTTTTCTGTGTACCTCTGCACTACCGAGTGACCAGACGCCCAGCAGCGCCACCAGCAATACGGCCATTTCTAGCAGGGTGTCGTAACCACGAAAATTAAGCAGCACGGCAGTAACCGGATTTTGCACACCGCTGGTTGCCATGTTCGCGCTCACCTGCTCACTTAATCCGACTGCCTGTTGCGGTAAAGAGAGCAGCGCATAGCCCAGCCCTACGGCAACAGCCAACAGCAGCAACATGAGCGCCCATCGAAACAGCAAATAATGCCATCTGCGGCCTGCACTTCTCATTTTTTCCCACTTGGGGTATGCGTCTCATGCGTTGTATCGGCAAGGTCATTCAATCGGGCCAGAGCCGATAATAACAGCGCCCCCGTCAGTCCCGCGCCGATTGCCGCCTCTGCCAACGCGACATCCGGTGCATCGAGCCGTACCCACGCCAGCGCCATCACCAGGCCGAAAGCGATGAATAACACAATGGCCTTAAACAGATCTGCACTGCCCAGCAGCCGCCAGGCCAGCCATAGCAGAGCGATGATCAACAGGCTATCGAACAGCCATTGTAGAATCATCATCGTTTCCATGGTCGTATCCCCTTTCGTAGAGCCGTCCGCGCCACCAGATGCGCGACACTGGCGCTCGCCAGCAGCACCAGCAGCCAGATAAGCAGCAACTTGCCCCTCACAGCCCATGACTCCGCCTGCAATAGCAGCCCGGCGACGACAAGTCCGAGTCCCACATTATCCGCCTTGGTGATGGCATGCAGGCGGGTATAGACATCCGGAAAGCGCAGCAACCCCACCGTACCGGCAAAAAAGAATCCCGCCCCGGCAAACAGCAGCATCAAGGTGAGCAACTCACTCATCCGCTTGCTCCTCTTCCCAGACTGTCCAGGCGCGCCGGATGAAAGCAACGGCGGTCACTGTAGCGAGCAAGGCGAAAACCAGGGCTACATCGCGCAAGTGCGGTCTGTCAAGCGCCTGCGCCAGCAGCAGCAGACTGGCGACTGCAGTGGTGCCGAAAAGCTGCGCCGCCAGCATTCTATCTGCAGGTGTCGGACCACGCAGGATACGCCACAGTCCCGTCACCAATGTCATCAGCAGGAACAGTGCCATAGCCGAATATATTACTTGCATGTGCATATCACTCCTCACTCTCAGCATCGGCCAGGCTCACCCCAAACAGCCTTGCCACACGCTCCTCGACTAGCGACAACTCCGAGATAAAATCGCCACTCTGATCGAGAACATGGACGCGCAGATGCTCTTTACCTAACTCGGCGCTCAATGTACCCGGCAGCAGGCTAACCGTATTCGCCATGAATACCCGTGGCAAGCCCGGCGGCAACCGCCATCGATAGTCAAATAATCCCGGAGAGATCGGCAGCTTAGGGTGCAGTGCGCGCCTGGCGACATCCACTCCAGCGTAGAGGGAGCGCCACAGAAAAAAAGGGATAAAGCGTACAACTCCAGACGGGGACCATGAGATGGCGGGCAGCAGCCAGCCGCTGGCGAGTACTGCCAACAGCACAACCGGCGCGCCTACCAGCCATGAATTGATGGCGCCCTGCGTGAGTATCCACCATAGCAGGGCAAATACCAGTGTGCGAAAACAAAATCTCCAGAACCCCATCAAATGTCTCCTGCCCTTCAATTTGTCACTAGCAATCCTTGAGTGGCCAACATCTTTACAAATGAGTCAAATTCCAATAATAATTCTCGCAAAGGCGCAAAGCTCGCCAAGAAAAACCTTTGCGGTCTTGGCGTCTTGGCGAGAGGAAATGATTTATTCATATTCATGACTCGTCAGTTTGAGACTTGGTCTCGCTAGGATATAAGGACTCCTTTGATTAAACAGGGAGCTACCACATCAGGTCGTCGGGAACCTGAAAATCGGCGTAGGGATCATCCTCGTCAGGTATCTCTGTGGGCTTGTTGCTGAGAATCTGCGTACTCTCGTCACGCAGCTGGATCTTGTGTGCAACCAGGGTGGGAATGATTTCATACTGCTCATCCAGCTTAATGATGCAGAGACGGCCATTACTCAGCTGCTTCAGCTGTGTCGCGGTGACATAGATACGCTTGATCAGCGCACCATCGGAAAAGCTGTAGCCGATATCGCCATCATCCCGGGGCTGACGGTTCATCTCGATGAGTTGACGCACCTGGGCTGCGATCGCCTTGTGTTCAGCCTCTCGCTTGCGCTGCCGGTTGAGTTGGCGATCACGCTCCACCTTCCCGGCTTGCGCCTGCTGCGCCGCCAGCTTCGCCTCGTCAAGCGTCTCTATCTTGTTCTTCTGCTTCTGCTGGGCCTGCCGGTATTTGGTCTTTTTGATCTTGCCCGCCTTCTTTTTATCGATAAGTCCGGCCTTGAGCAATTGGTCCTGCAGTGACATGGGGGAGCCTGCTTAATAATATGGTGAGGTGATACACAAGTATCGCATACCACCCCGGTTATTTAAAAGTTACAAAACTTTCATCACAACCAGGGTGACGAGTGCAATCAGTTCGATCAATGCCACCACTTGCCAGAAAACGACCGGATTGCGCTCAAGCAGCGGCTGTGTGGATTTTTGCAACAGGCGTTGATTGGGCTTGGTCAGATCCGTGATGAATTCCGACAGCAGCGCATAGCGTTTTTCAGGATGCGGTTGCAGCGCCTTCTCCAGCGCAGCATCGATCCACTCCGGGATCATGGGGTTGTGCTTTCTGGCAGAGGTATAGAGGCAGCGTTTTTTGGCTGCGCGCTCGCTGGAAATCTCTCCATAGGGGAGCTTTCCAGTCAGCATTTCATAGGCGATGACCCCCAGTGAGAAGATGTCCGAGCGATTGGTCCCCTGCTCTCCCCTGAAATACTCCGGCGCCGAGTAGTTGGCAGTGCCGAGAATGTGTGAATGCTCGACCGGCGTCTTGATCTCTGCGAGTCCGGCAATGCGCGTCGAGCCGAAATCGATAATCTTCAGCGTGTTGTTGCTATCGATGAGAATATTATCCGGCTTGAGATCCTGGTGAAACATCTCCATACGATGCATGCTGCGCAGGCCGCGGGCAATCTGGTCAATGGTTGCACGCATCTGCGCGATACCCGATTGCGGATTATCCGCCATCCACTGTTTCAACGTCTGTCCCTCGATATACTCAACCACGGTATAGAGAAAAGTCCGCTGACGGTCTTCATTGCACACCTTGATCAGATGCGGCGAATCAAGACGTTTGGCGACCCACTCTTCATGCAGAAACAGATCCAGATAGTTTGGATCATCTTCATAATTGACGGAGGGGGTTTTCAATACCACCTTGCGAGGTGTTGCCGAGAGTGTATCCTCGGCAAGATAGACCTGGCTGCGGCTTGAAGCATTCAACTCGCGAAGAATTTTGTAGCCATCGATGATATGGCCTGCATTGAGATCAGGTGGGAACGGCAGTCGCGTCAGCTGTTCGTAATATTCACTCTTGTCTGCTTCAGCCAGGGAGTCGATCCTGAGTACCTGGCAGGTGATATTGTCTGTGCTTTTCGCCAGCTTCGATGCCTCGACGATAGACTCTGCCGCCTGCTGCTGATCCTGCGCATCTTTTTTCAGAAGCGCCAACAATTCGCTGTCTGCAACGAAATCATGCACGCCATCGGTTGTCAGCAAATAGATATCGCCCTCTTGTGCAGGTGTGGAGCGGTAATCGATCTCCAGGTTGATATCGATGCCCAGAGCGCGGGCAAGGTATTCCCTGTCGTTATTGATCCACACACGGTGATCACGGGTCAACTGCTGCAGTTCACCATCACGCAGGCGGTAGATGCGGCTGTCACCGACGTGGAACAGGTGCAGGGTTTGAGATTTCAGCACCAGTGCGCTGAAGGTGGTGACCATTCCCCTGGCATGTTCATACTTCTGCTCTCCCTGCGCGTAGAGCCAGCGATTGAGCGCTGACATCACCTTGCTGACAGCGTTCTTGACTGTCCACGACTCCGGAGTGCCGTAGTAGTCATCGAGAAACATGCGCACACTCAGCTGGCTCGCCTCCTTGCCGCCGTCACTGCCGCTCATGCCATCGGCAATGGCAACGGCAATTCCCTTGCTGACCAGCAGTCCGTCTTCAGGCACAAAAGCGCTGTGAAAATCCTCATTCTGCGGCTTGATGCCGGCATCAGAGCATTGGCCTAAAGTAACAGCAAGATGACTACCCATTTCTCCCCTCACCCCAACCCTCTCCCAAGGGGAGAGGGGGTCCTAAAACCTAAAACTTAAAACCTGACTCAACTCACATCAATCATCTGCACTGTGCCATCCGGCAGCGTCTCTATCATCTGTCCTTTTGGCTCTTCAAGAAACAGCATGACAAAAAAGAGCACCACTGCAGCCGTGGCGCCTATCACCAGAAAGAACATCTGTGTCTCGACGAAGGAGTTGACCGTCAGAAAGATCACGCCGCCGACATTGCCGTAGGCACCCGCCATGCCGGCAATCTGCCCGGTCATGCGACGCTGGATCAGCGGAACCATGGCATAGACGGCGCCGGAACCGGCCTTGGAGAAGATGCCTCCAAGAATGGTTGCAGCAACAACCATCCACACAGACCAGCTGGAATCAACGCGGCTCAACAGCAGAAAACTCAGGGCGATGCCGATAAAGACGATAATCAATGTCCGTCGACGTCCGATCCTATCACTAAACATGCCACCGGCAGGGCGCGCCACCAGGTTGATCACGGGGTAGATGCCTGCAAGTACGCCAGCCCAAACCTTGTCAAGGCCAAACATATCGACATAGAAGAGCGCCAGCATCGAAACAACCGCCAGTTCCGTGCCAAAGGTTACCAGGTAGGCAAGGTCGAGAATCGCCACCTGCTTGAACTTGTAACGCTGCAACTCCGGCACGGGTTGTTTCAATACATGCGCATTGACTTGCCAGATTTTCCACACCTGGATCACATAGACGACGATCAGAGTCAGGTAGATGGCATAACTGGTGGGGCCACTCAGCAGCCCCATTTTAGCCGGTGAGAGTTTCCATGTGAGAACACCCAGCGCGAGAAACATCGGAATGTTCATCAACATATAGAGAAGCAAGTCGCCGCCGCTGGTCACTTCCATAGCGCCCATCTTCTTTGGCTTGAAATAGGTTGATCCCCTGGGGGTGTTGCGCGCGCGCCAGTAATAGAAGGCGCCGTAAGCAATCGACAGCAGACCGGTGCCGATAACAGCGTAGCGCCAGCCATCATCACCACCGACACTTACAGCAACGAAGGGCAGCAGCATGGCTGCGCCTGCAGAACCAAAATTCCCCCAGCCTCCGTATATACCCTGGGCAATGCCCGTCTGGCGGGCTGGAAACCACTCGGAGATCATGCGTATGCCGACGACAAAGCCCGCGCCGACAAATCCGGAGAGAAATCGCAGCAGGGCAAGCTGCTCATAATCCTGCGCCAATGCGAAGAGGATGCTGATGGCGCCGCCCAGAATCAGGATCGCCGAAAACAGGATGCGCGGGCCATAGCGGTCGACCAGCATACCAACCACGATGCGAGCCGGGATAGTCATCGCCACATTGAGAATCAGCAAAACTTTGACCTGCTGATCATTCAATGACAGCGCTTCACGGATAAAAGGCATCAGCGGCGCATGCGCAAACCACACCATAAAACTGACAAAAAACGCCATCCATGTCAGATGCAGGGTGCGGATCTTTTCCTGGTTGAAATCGAAGAGATTGAATTTGTTACCGGCCATGTTGATGCTCCGAATCAATAATAAACATTATCTACTATGCTACGAGAGAGCAATTAGCATGCCAGAAAAAATTTCTGCTTTATTTCATAGAATCCCGTTTCGATCAGGAAAAACCGTATTCTTTTCGAACATTAGCATCTGTTAATGCACCAATCATGTGCATTGCTATCCCTATTGAGCTGGCGCACCGACTGCTCCTTAGGAATGATAGCTTACTCAAAGTTAATCAGTATATGCACATAGATGCTTGCGATATAGCCCAGGGCAATGACCGGCGTCCACTTCAGATGGCTGAAAAAGGTGTAGACTCCCCTCGCCTGTCCCATCAGCGCCACCCCTGCGGCAGAACCGATTGAGAGCATGCTGCCGCCGACGCCCGCTGTCAGGGTGACAAGCAGCCACTGGCTATGATTCATGTCCGGCTGCATGGTCAATACGGCAAACATCACCGGGATATTATCGACAATGGCTGAGAGGACTCCAACGGCGATATTGGCGCTGGTCGGGCCCCACTGGGTGTACATGAGGTCGGACGTCATGCCGAGATACCCCATAAAGCCGAGTCCTCCTACGCAGAGCACGACACCGTAGAAAAAGAGCAGCGTATCCCACTCGGCGCGGGCAATCTTGTTAAAGACATCAAAGGCAACAACGTCACCCATCTGCCCATCATGCTGCGCCTCCAGCGACAGTCGCTGCTCCTTGGCGAGGGTCTTTTTCAGATAGAAGCCCATCAGTTGCAGATACCCAAGCCCGGTCAGCATGCCGATCACTGGCGGCAGACCGAGGAAGTTGTGAAAGCTGACCGCCGTGGCAATGGTCAACAGAAACAGTGCAATGATGCGCCTGGCTCCACGGCGCATGGGGATAGATTCACTGCTGGCAGTCGGCTTTTCGTCCGGTATATAAAAATGCATGATGGCCGCCGGGACGACGTAATTGACCAGTGATGGAATAAACAGCGCGAAAAAATCCCAGAACTCCACCATGCCCTTCTGCCACACCATCAGGGTGGTGATATCGCCGAAGGGGCTGAAAGCACCGCCGGCATTGGCTGCAATAACGATATTGATACAACCAAGCGATACAAATTTACGGTTGTCCCCTCCGACCGCCATCACCACCGCACACATCAGCAGCGCGGTCGTGAGGTTGTCTGCAATGGGGGAGATGAAAAACGCCAGAAAGCCGGTCATCCAGAAGAGCGCACGAAAACCGAAGCCTTTACTGATCAGCCAGGAGCGCAATGCATCAAAAATCTGGCGCTCATCCATGGCGTTGATATAGGTCATGGCCACCAGCAGGAACAGCATCAGCTCAGCATACTCCAGCAGGTTGTGGCGCACGGCCTGCTCCGCCAGCTCCGACATGCCATGATTGGCATAGACAACGCCGATCATTGCCCAGATCACACCGGCGGCAATAATGACAGGTTTGGATTTCCGCAGATGGGTGAACTCCTCGGCCATCACCAGCAGGTAGGCGACCAGAAAGACGATGATGGCGGCGATGCCGACTCCGGATGAAGTCAGATCAAGAGGTTCATGCGCGACTCCTTCTACAGCCATCTCTGCCGCAGCAGCCATAGCCAGTTCAGGCAGAAAAAATGCCGACAGGAGCACAATGAGTGTTTTTATCAATGCCGGTCTATTGTTCAAGATCTGTTTCATCATGCTGTTGCCCTGGTTGAAATATCTGCGGAGTCAATCATGGAAAATATTATACTGCGAAAACCCTTTCATCATCGAAAGATTCATACGGCTCGGCGCCCGTTGATTATCGCGCCTGCTGCTTTTATTGACAGTGACAATATGCTATTGTGCAGTCAGTTTTTTATCACTCCAGCCAAGAGAATCCAGCATGAAAACCACCTCCTTTATACCCCCTGCCCTGTTAATTACCGGTCTATTGCTGAGTGGCTGCAGCGGTCTGGATGATCCCGAGGAGGACAATGGTGATGATGGCTCAGTGTATGATGGACTATATAATTTCTTAATGACATCCTCAGATGCCGCATGTACTGAGGCTTCAGGAATAATGCGAGTGGTCGACGGAAAGGTCTCTGGTAGTGCAGATAATCTTGATACTGGTGAAGAAATTACTTCTATATCTGGTTCTGTTGATAATAGAGATGGATTTGTGGAGGGGAATCTAACCTTTTCTTTTGCCGATCATTCTGGAACCTATAGTGGGAAAATGGAAGGCGAAGAGTGCGAACTCCCCACTTCCAATACGTTTGGCGGCATTAACGTATCCGCTGGTACCAGTGAAGGCACATGGAAAGACAATTTGAGTTGCGCAGGTAAATGGTACGCATGTAAGTGAATACTCTATCGGCTAAAGCTCGTAGGGTGCAATAAGCTCCGCGCATTGCACCACTGATCAGTTGGCAGTTGGC
>JAUXDV010000021.1 GCA_030620735.1 Gammaproteobacteria bacterium | reverse complement strand
GAGAAACACGACTTCTTTGAGCGGGTGCGTGCAGCTTATCTGCAGATCGCCGAGAGAGATCCGCAACGCGTAAAGGTGGTTGATGCGTCACTGCCTCTGGAGCAGGTGCAGCAGCAGATCAAGGCTGTATTCTCCTCATTTCCTGGATCTGCATGAGCCGTGGATAACCAGGCCCCCTATCCATGGCAGCAGCAGAGCTGGGCGCTGCTTCAGAAATACAGGGAGAAGGGCAGGCTTCCGCACGGGCTGCTTTTCAATGGTCCTGCAGAGTGCGGTAAAAAGCACTTTGCGCTGCGCTTTGCGGAAGCCGTGTTATGCACAGCGAATAGAGCTGAACATGGCGCGCAGCATCATGGAAAGGCCTGTGGAAAGTGTCACTCCTGCCTCTTGCTGGCAGCGGGAAATCATCCCGACCTGGTGCTTCTGGTGCCCCAGGAGGAGAAAAAAACCATACAGGTGGATGCCGTCCGTGAATTCATCCAGGATGCAACGCTGACACCACAAATTTCGCACAGCCGCGTGTGCTTGATTATGCCTGCTGACGCCATGACCAGCGAGGCCGAAAACAGCCTGCTGAAGACACTGGAAGAGCCTACGGCAAATAATCACATGATTCTTGTCACCGAGCATGCCAGGCAGCTGGCGGCAACAATCCGTTCCCGCTGCCAGATAATCAATCTCCCGCTGCCGACGCAGCAGCAGAGTTTGCAGTGGCTGCAGCAGCAGCAGCCCCAACAGCAATGGGAGGAGTTGTTGAACTGTGCGGCTGGAGCGCCTTTGCGTGCGCTCTCATTTGAAAAGAGTGATATTATGCAGCGACGTCAGCAGTTGTTTAGCAGCTTTGCGGCGCTGATCAGTGGTCAGCAGGCGCCGCTTGCCGCGGTGGCGGTATGGAACGAGGAGATGAGTGAATTGCTGCTTAAATGGCTTTATGAATGGACACTTGATCTTCTGCGGGGCAGCCTCACAGGCGTGGAGAATATGTGCGGTTTATTACCCGGGAGAGAGCTGTCAGGTTTGACTCGGGGCCTGGATGCCGGAAAATTGATTGCGCTCATCGAACAACTGGTCTCTCTCAACCGGGGAATGGGAGAGCGTAATCTGAATCGTCAGATGCAACTTGAAGCACTGGCTGTCAGCTATGCGGGGTTGACAATGCGCTCCGCGCCTTGATCAAAACACTCCCGCGAATCCCTCATTCCATATGCAAAGGTTTTCTAACTCATGAGTATTCATAGCAGTGGCAGGAAGATGCTCAATCTTCAGTTGAAAGATCGGGAATCCCTGTACAAATCCTATATCTCTTTTCTTGAAGAGGGAGGGATTTTTGTCCAAACAGGGGATAACTATCAACTGGGCGACGAGGTCTTTCTGTTGGTGACACTTCCGGATAGCGAGGAGCGCTATCCAGTGGCGGGCAGTGTTGTCTGGATCACGCCAGCCGGTGCGGCGGGCAATCATCCCCGGGGTATTGGAGTACGCTTCGGTGTCAAGGATGAGGGCAAGCTGCATAACAAGGTCGAAAAGATTCTTGCCGAAATGATTGATTCTGATATTCCAACCTACACGATGTAATGAAGCTCGTTGATTCACACTGTCATCTTGACCGGGTCGATCTGACTCACTACGATGGAAGCTTCCAGGATTTTGTCACGGCGACACTGGAGTCCGGTGTCGAGCAGATGCTGTGCGTTTGCATTGATCTTGAAAGCTACCCGGCAATGCTGGAGCTGGTGCGGAAATATGAGAATATTTTTGTTTCGGTAGGCGTCCATCCCAATGACCGGGATCGTAGAGAGCCAACGGCTGCCGAACTGGTCGAGATGGCATCGATACCGGAAAATGTAGCCATAGGTGAAACCGGACTCGACTATTTTCGCAGTGAGATGGATGATCTAGAGTGGCAGCAGAAGCGCTTTCGCACCCATATCCAGGCGGCAAAAAATGCGCACAAGCCTCTCATTATCCACACGCGGGAGGCTCGCAAAGATACCATCACACTGATGCAGCAGGAGCAGGCAAGGGATGCCGGCGGCGTCATGCACTGTTTTACAGAAACCTGGGATATGGCTCAGCAGGCGCTGGATATGGGGTTTTACATCTCCTTTTCGGGCATAGTGACCTTTAACAATGCAGCGGATTTGCGGGATGTCGCCAAAAAAGTCCCCCTGGATCGTATGCTGATCGAAACCGACTCCCCCTATCTTGCGCCTGCTCCCTACCGTGGCAAGCCGAACCAGCCCAAATACCTCTATCGTGTCGCTGAAACGATTGCAGAGCTGCGCGGCATGGATGTTGAAGAGGTAGCGCAGATAACCGGCAGCAATTTTTCCAGGCTCTTTACTGCAAATGGATAGGAGTTGCAGGATGCCGGTGAGGCGAAAACCGCATCAATGGCGCAAGTGGCTCAGGGAATAGTGGATTTGAAGCATCAAGGTAACAAACCATGTCTGAAGATTTAAAACAACAGCTGCAAGCACTTGAAGATGAGCTAAGCCATCGCTTTGAACGCATTTCAGGTGATCTTAAAAGCGACCACAGTGCAGATTTTGCCGAGCAGGTGACTGAACGCGAGAATGATGAGGTGTTACTGGGATTGCAGCAGGAGACAGCTGCGGCCCTGATGCAGATAAAGCAGGCGCTGCGGCAGGTGGATGATGGCTCCTACGGAATCTGTGAGAGCTGCGGTGAAGAGATCGGGGCAGAGCGGCTCAAGGCGATGCCTTTTGCCACTCGCTGCATTCATTGCGCCGAGTAAACTGAGAGCCTGCCGGTTGTATCCACCAGGTGACTCATGGATTAACCGCAGAAGAACACAGTTATTCTCACCTCTTACCTATTATCCAGTGACTGTTGTACATCCTCCATCAGGTCATCCAGGTTTTCAAGACCCACTGATATACGGATCAAGCCTTCACTGATACCGTGTTTCAATCGCTCCTCAGGCGGGTAGGTGATATGGGTCATACTGGCCGGATGTTGCACCAGTGTTTCCGCATCTCCAAGACTGACAGCACGCATCGCCAATTTCAGACTGTCCATAAAGCGTATCCCGGCCGCATAACCGCCATTTAACTCAAAAGCAATCATGCCTCCGAAACCGCTCATCTGACGTTTTGCCAGTTGATGCTGGGAATGTGATTCCAGTCCCGGGTAGTATGTTTGCTTCACGGCGGGGTGACGTTCGATCGCTTCAGCAAGTATTTGCGCAGACCGGCAATGGCGCTCCATTCTTATCTCAAGTGTTTTTAAACCCCTGATGGTGAGATATGCATCGAAGGGGGAGATGACTGCGCCAGTCATCTCCTTAACGCCGTAAAAATGGATGTGCTGAATCTCTTCCCGAGGCCCGATGATGGCGCCGGCGATGAGATCTCCGTGGCCGCTGAGGTACTTAGTGAGTGAATGCACGACAAAATCAGCGCCCAGTTCGATCGGCCGCTGCAGATAGGGAGTGCAATAGGTATTATCAACAACAACCCTTGCTCCGATCTTGTGCGCCATATCACAGACCATTGCCACATCGATGATGCGCATATTCGGGTTGGCCGGAGTTTCAAAAAACACAAAACGCGTCTTGCTGCTCAGCGCCTGTTGCAACTCGTCTGGCTGTGTAAAGTCAGCAAAACGCAGTTCCACGCCAAATTTACTGATTCCTTCAGTGAGGAAAGCAAAGGTGCATCCATACAGTGTTTTGTCGGCTACGATCTCATCACCCGGTTCGACAAATGACCAGAACAGGGAGGTAATGGCACCCATGCCGGAAGCCACGGCAAGCGCTGCTTCGCCTCCTTCGAGATCCGCAAGTTTTTCCTCCAGAACCGTCTCGGTTGGATTGCCTACGCGGGAATAGACGTAGCCGGATTCCTCACCTGAAAATCGCTTTTGTCCCTGCTCAGTGGATTCAAAAGCATAGGTGGAGTTGAGATAGACGGGGGGATTGAGAGCGCCTTGATGCTGCTGGGGGTCATGCCCCGTATGTATGGCGCGTGTGCTGAATCCGTGATGATTATTTTGCTTTTCGATGGACATATCAGTAATAGTTCGTAGATCAGGTATGCTTCAACATACCATGAATTCATGGATTAATCGCAATGGAGCAACTGCCTGCCAATCAATAATCCAATGGATGAGATAAATGGATGCCGCGAGAATGGTCAATCCCTGACGAAATCAAGACCTACTTGCCAACCGTCTCTTCGCCTTCGCCTCCAAATCGGGTGGCAAAGTAACCAATCACAAGGCCGATAATGGCTCCCTCTGCAGTGAACCAGAAGGGGGACGATATCATGCCGCCTTCTCCAAATAGAGCATGCATCATCTGTTGCATGGTGTCATATGCAAAGAATGTCAGAACAAAATTCATCCAGGCTCCAAGGAGGGGAGCGCGGAACCACCAGGGGAAAGGGAGTTTCAATACCGGATGCCAGGTGAATACTCCGAATACGCCTATGATCGCCCCGACAGTGGTGTACCACAACAGAATACCCCAACGGATCAACCAGTCTGCTTCCGGTAAAAAGAGAGGCAGCAGTAGAAATCCCGCGAGTCCGAAAAGAAAGCCAATGAGTTTTCCGACTGCAATACGTGTTATGAGTGAAGGTTTGCCGAACATAGAGATCTCCCGGTTTGAAATGAGCAAGGCTTTTGAAGCTTCATTCTTAAAGTATAGGACGGAGTCATAAGGTTAGCTATCCCGCCTTTGATATTGTCTGAAATCGATTTTATGACAACAATGAGTTAAATGCCGATGTGGAGACGCTGTGAACAGCATGTCAATATTCATCGTCCTCATTGATTCAATCATTCATTCATACTGATATTTCCGCATCGTGAAAAATTTTCAGTACGATTAAAGCAACTTCGCCAGGAGAAGAACTCGTGAAAGATTTAATTTGGGACAAAGCATTAAGCGTCCAGGTCCAGGAGATAGATGATGATCACCGCAAGCTTGTGGATTTGTATAATATTCTCAACCATGCGGTAGTCGAAGGGGATGCAACAAACTACATCGAGGCGGTGATGGAGGAGCTGATAAGTTGTACCATCTGGCATTTCCGGCACGAGGAGCGGTTGATGCTGAAGTATGGTTATGAAGGTTTTGGGGAGCATAAGTCGGAGCACCAGGGGTTAATCGAAAGCGCCAGGGAACTGCAGCAGAAGTTACTTCAGGAGGGAAAACCAGTCTCGAGTGAAGATATCGGCTTTCTGGAGCACTGGTTAATCGGGCATATACTCGGCGCTGATATGGATTTGGGTTCATATCTTGGCGAAGTGATGTAGGGCCGTTTATTAAAGCCCTCCACTCTGTGCCGGCCCCATGTCCGAAGGTGCCGCGGCATTTGAAGCACGGTTGATCATTGTAGATGGTTACGAGAAGGCGTATGACGCACACAATTTCATCCCGGGCGCTCGAGAGGCTTATTCTCGAAATCAAGAACGAGGTCAGGCAAACTGCATCCTATACCGGCAGGGAGAGCCTCAAGCCCGAGGTTTACGAGGCGATGATGCAGGTCAATCGTGAGGATTTCGTGCGCGACGAGGATCGCGAGCTTGCCTGGGGCAACTACCCGCTCTCGATTGGCCAGGGACAGACGATTTCACAACCCTATATCGTTGCCCTGATGACGGACATGCTGGAGGTCGACAGTGATTCCGTGGTGCTGGAGATCGGCGCTGGATCCGGATACCAGGCGGCCGTCCTGTCACGCATGGTCAAACAGGTCATCAGCATCGAGATCATTCCGCAACTGGCTCAACAGGCGCAAAAATTCTTATATAATCTCGGCTACAAAAATATTACCGTCAAATGCGGCAACGGTCGTCTGGGGTGGCCGCAGCAGGCGCCCTACGACGCCATCATCGTGACTGCGGCATCCGAGGATATCCCTCCTGAGTTGATCAGGCAGCTCAAATCCGGCGGACGCCTGGTAATTCCGCTGGGAGGTCAGTGGATGACGCAGCAGTTGATGGAGATCAGCAAGGACGAAGAGGGGGATATCACCGAAAAAACAGTCCTGCCGGTCTCCTTCGTGCCGTTGACAGGCAATAACCGGAACCCTGATGATCGTTAAAGTTTGAGCCTGATTTCGCTCTTCGAAGGGATATGAGGTAATTTCTCAATCATTCCGTGCATTGCAACAATTCATGACCTCGACACATCCTATGCAGAATCGAGCACACGGAGTTTTTGAGAAGTTGCGAGTAGTCATTGAACAGAATGGAATTAATCGAATTGTTTTTTCAACTCTCTCTCGTCAATCCATGCCCGATGATCCTCTAAGGGTTTCAGCAAGCCGTTGCGACGAAACCCGGCTGTCATCTTACTGGCGCTTTCGGTCGTAATCCCGAGCATCGCCCCCATATCTTCGCGTGTCGGCAGAAAAAAACTATCGTCCTCTGAATTTTCATCGAGCAGCAATAACAGACGAGCGACGCGGGATCTGGCGTTGCCCGTGGATAAACGGGTGATCCAGTTATCAGCCCCGCTGAGCGCCTTTTGCCAGCGTTGCAGCAATGCATCGTGCAGTCTTGGCGTGTCGCGTTTGAGTGACGCGATGATCGAGCGGGGAATTCTGCACACCCGCACATGATCCATGGTGACTGCTTCATGGGAAGCAGGCTGCCCATCCAGGTTCTCCAGCCCTGCGAGATCTCCCTGGCTGAGTATTCTTACGATGCGGCGATCGCCATTGGGGAGATGCTGCACCAGTTTGATCAGCCCCGAACGTACGGTATAGACAAACGGCATTTCATCTCCCTGCAGGTAGACCCGGCTTCCCGGCTTGAACTCGATGTCGTCAATTGGATGGTGAATACGGTCGAAATCATCATGGGTCAGGTCCGCAAACAGAACCAGGTGGCGAATTGCGCAGTTCTTACAGCGCTCTGCGCCGCGCCAGGCACTCTCAATTGTTCTGTTCTTCATACGACTTCTTCAAAAAAATAGAGAAAAAATGACCGCGATTGAAAATTTTCAATGCGGCGCTTCTCGGGGATGCATAGACTGCATACAACTTTCAACAGGGAGATTTATTATGCATTCTGAAAATGCGCATTCTGAAAACAGACAGATTGAAAACCGCTTGAAATATATGCCGATTTCATTCTTCGCCATGGTTATGGGCATGGTGGGCTTGACCATTGCCTGGGAAAAGGCCAGCTCAATCTATCAATTCAACAGCATGATTTATAGTACACTACTGCTGCTGTCACTCGTCATTTTTGTCGTGCTATCCGCGTTATACCTCTACAAGTGGTTCAACTTTCGCCAGGCCGTGATGCAGGAGTGGTCAAACCCGGTGAAGATGAATTTCGTACCTGCGGTATCGATTAGTCTGTTGTTATTTGCGGTGGCGTTTATGCCGCTCTCGAAAGATGTCAGCTTTCTATTTTGGGCGTTTGGCGCCCTCCTGCATCTGATGCTGTCGATGATGGTTATGAACTCCTGGCTGCATCATGAAAAGTTTGAGATCCATCACATCAATCCTGCCTGGTTTATCCCCGCCGTTGGAAATGTCATTGTCCCTATTGCCGGGGTGCAGCTTGGATATGCCGAACTCTCCTGGTTTTTCTTCAGCATCGGCATGGTGTTCTGGCTGATTCTGATGGTGATCGTATTCAATCGCATTATTTTTCACCAGCCAATGCCGGAAAAACTGCTGCCAACCCTGTTTATCCTGATTGCACCGCCAGCCGTGGGATTTATCTCCTACATCAAGCTGACAGGCGACCTGGATGCTTTTGCCCGTGTGTTGTACTACTTCGCGCTGTTTTTAACCCTGCTGCTGGTCAGCCAGCTGCCGAGATTTGCGCGTCTGCCATTTTTCCTCTCCTGGTGGGCCTATTCGTTTCCTCTGGCGGCAATGAGTATCTCCAGCATGCTGATGATGGATTTAACCGGTAGGGCATTCTATGGATACCTGGGTATGGCGTTGTTGATCGCTCTTTCTGTCCTGGTTGTACTGCTGGCAGTAAAAACGATCAAAGCCGTGCGCAAAGGCGCCATTTGCACTCCTGAACACTAATTTATCAACTCTTATTTGGAAAAAAACAATGAAACAGATGTTATTGCAGGAGAAATTTCCGATTTTTGTGCTGGAATTAAACAAGTCTGAAACCTCGTTCCAAACTGCACAGGAGTTAGTCAACCATTTCAAGCAATTGATCGATGATCACAAGGTTACCCGGTTTATCGGTGAATTTGACCACTACAGTCACACCAGGGGTCTTGAGGGTGGTGAGATCGCAGGCGAAATCACCGACGCCAGAAATGTGGTGTTTTGCTTTGGAACCAAATTGCCCAGGGCTGAAATGCTGGCGGTGCGCCCACGCTCTATCGGCATCGCAGAGACGGCAGATGGCTTTGTGATCTCTTTCATGGAAGCGCCGATGGCGTTAGCCAACGACACCATGGAAGCCTGGATTAAAGGTGTGCTCAATATCAAGGCTGCAGCTTGATCAGAGTACCTTGGATTGTAAGCATGAAGGAGCAGAACATGAAAATTGGAGTAACCATAGCCTTTTGCAAAATGACGCGATCCTGGAATAATTTCGTAAGCTGGAAGGCGAACTCTGAACAGCCTATAATTTGCACGGAAATTTTAGGGCTTACAATGATAGGTCAGTAGATTTACCACTACATAAATGCATAAATAACTATTATCAGATGTACTCAAAAAACCTCGTCATTCCGGCATTTTTTAGCCGGAATCCATGTGTGTTAACCTGTAAGTAGTTGATTTCATGGATCCCGGCCTTCGCCGGGATGACGTATTTTGGTATTGGTTCTATTCATGGAAATTTAAGCATCGCTGTACTAGCGCACACGTAGTAAGGAATAATATTCTTTTTCAAACATCTCAATTTACACAGGAAGAAAAAATATGACTGATCCCATTATTGAAGATCTCCGTTGGAGACATACCACGAAAAAATATGATGCATCAAAAAAAATCCCTCAACAGGACCTTGATGTGCTTTTTGAAGCCATGCGCTTGTCTGCATCTTCCATCAACTCACAACCCTGGAGGTTTGTCGTTATTGAGAGTGATGAAGCAAGAGAACGCATGAGTCGAACTTTTGCTCATAAATATCAATTTAACCAGCCTCATGTTTTTGAAAGCTCGCAGATTATTCTATTCGCTTATAACCCGCGTTACACACGCGATGATTATACTGAAGTAGTGGATAAGGGCATTGAGGATAAACGAACCAAGCCGGAAGATCGAGAGAGCGCCTTTGGTGGTTTTGTGTTTGCCGATCTGAATACCGATGAGACTGGCAATACAAGTAGCTGGACAAAGGCGCAAACCTATCTTTCACTGGGAAACACCCTGCATACTTTAGCGCGTCTCAAAATTGATTCCACGCCTATGGAAGGCATTGATACTGATTTAGTCAATGAGGAGTTTCAAAAGGAGCTTGATGGTTATCAGTGCGATGTCGCTTTAGCGATTGGTTATCATCATCCTGAAGAGGACTATAATTCCAGGCTTCCAAAGTCACGACGCAGCCTGGACAATATTTTGGTGCGTATATAATTCTACCAACACTATTAATTGGAAATGACCATGAATGTTCCAGTTGTCACTACATCTAAACATGAAAAGCAGCGATCGGGGAAAAGGTTTGTTTTAAAAGACGCCCCTCATATTGATGATGTTCTGCAACCACTAATCATGACCGACAACTATCTCAGCGTACGCAATCAAACCCCCATATTTCATGCTGATAATGTGATTGCGGGGGATACTGCCTGGATAGAATCAACGTATGAGAAACATCTCAACACCCATTTTAAATAACAGGCATGAACACACAAAACAATCACATACACGCGGATAGAAAAATCGCCGTTCATTTTTCATATTGTTTTTGCCGTCGGTGATGTGAAGCTTTATCGATGATCCACCTATGACTGCTCTGGAGCATGCCCTGCCACCTGGAATTACTGCATCGCTGATGATATCGAAGTGATGCATTGTCCGCCTGATTTCCTGAACCGGCGTACTGTTGGTTCCTACGGTTATCTCTTCAGCAGATACCGCAGGATCGGCATGATAACGGCAGTATCAGTCACAGGTTCCTGCAGCACTGCGTCCATGGCCTCACCGATCAGACGATGGGTTTTTGCGGTTGGGTGGATGGAATCAAAAAAGACAAAGTTGTCGAAGCTGGCGCCTAAGTGACAATCGGGATGGAACGTAAACGGCCACTCCGGATCAAAACAGCCTGCATCGGTATTGGTAAAACCGTGGGTTGCCGCGTTATCCAGCAACTGGTTGCAGCCAGCACATCAACCGCAAGCGCTCCGTTACTGACGCGGTTTTCATAATATGGCCAGGGAAAATCGATGGTGAGACTGGCAAGATTACCGCTATCAGAGAGGCTGTCGCCAAGCACAATCAGTTCGGAATAAGCCCACACGGGGCGACTCAGAGTGAGAAGTATGATGCTTGTGATCAATGTGTTACTTGAAATTTTCATGAGAATAACGGCGTTTTCCGGTGGATATGCCCGACAGCAGTGACGACCCCGCATGTACTGAATAGTTACAGGGATTATAAGTCAGAAACGAAAATTGACGCCCAGCGCGGGGCGCGTTGTTCTCCTTGTTTACGCCAGAACGCTATTTTTTGGGCAAACCCAGCATGAATATCTCAACAGCCTTCTTGCTTTCGGGCCTGAGATTTTCGATGCCTTTGTAGGGCATGTCGTGAACAGCCGCTCTGTCAGGATATTTTATCTTGAGCGCCATATGACGCTTGATCATGCCAACGAATTGGCCACCAGCCCAGGGGCCGTACTTGATCGAATCGATGGGACGCTCCTCTCGTGGATCGCGATAGAGATCAAAAATATGTGCAGCAATCGGATTAGATCCAGGGGGCGGCAAATGCATCTTGTACTTGTTCTTGACCACCGATTTGAGTGTGGGGCCCTCATAGATATGCACGTAATCACGGCGGCCATGTGTTTCACCCAGCAGCAGCACACCGCTTTGATCCACGCCATCTATAACCCTGTCCCTGGGGATACCATCTGTCGCATTTGCCAAACGGGCAAAGGTAGTAAACAGGTCGCTGACATGAATGATGTCCTCGGCGGAGCTTCCCGGTTCGATAACGCCTTTCCATTGTACCCAGGCGTTAACACGCACACCGCCTTCCAGGTGATCGGCTTTACCACCGCGATAGATCCGGTCGGACTGACCACTGGGACCTGCGTACTGCAGGAAGGGACCGTTGTCCCCCATCACCACGATGACGGTGTTTTCGGCAATGCCCAGTTCGTCCACTTGTTTGACAATCTGGCCAATCCATTCATCGACTTCAACAAGGATGTCGGCCATGGTGCCGCCGTTGAGGGTGTTGTACTTGCTTCTATGCTCCTGCACGAACGAGAGTGGGAACAGCGGCCAGTAATTGAGGAAGAAAGGCTTATCCTGTTTAGCCAGTGAGCGGAGTTGCTGCAGCGCATTCCGCTGGTAACGCTCGTTCATCTCGCGGTATTTTTTCTGCGTCCAGGCTTCACCCGCCTCCATTTCAACTTCGTAGAGTTTGCCATCACGCAGCTCGACGCCTGTGACCATGTGAGCAGGATCTGGCGTGAAGAGTTTGTCCAGTGTGAAGGTCTGACTCTGTCGGCTGACATCCACGCCACGAATGATATCTGCGGACTCCATGTCCCTGCCCATAATGGCAAGCTGTCCCTGCTGGTGAATGGGGAACTCGGCGTGCATGAAACCCTGGTTGCTGGCATAGGCCTGTTCGATGTCCCCCATATGCCACTTGCCCACATGAGAAGTGTAATAGCCTGCATCCCTGAGCACTTCGGCAAGTGTGACCTCTTCGGCAGCTAATCCATCACCGGCCATGGTCGCCTTGGCCTCGGTTAATCCAGTACGCGTCGGGTAGCGGCCGGTCATCATCGCTACGCGGGTTGGCGTACAGGAGGGTTCGGTGTACATGCGGTTTAAACTCATACCCTGTTTTGCCAGGGCGCTCATGTTGGGGGTTTTGTAGCCGCGGATTACACTCAAATTGTCCATGCCGATTTCGCCAAAACCGACATCATCCAGCAAAATATAGACAATATTGGGCGGCTTGCCGCCGTTCTTGTTACGAATCTCGGCCAGTTTCGTGTCGAGCGTCTTATCATCTGCAGCCCACGCTTTGCCGTTTTGCGCCTCGATGATGGTGTACTCGGCATCGTGGATGATTTGATCCGAAGCACCGATGGCGGACTTCGACAGCAAGCCCATCCCTACACCAAACATCAGTGCGGTGGTCATGGCTATTGTTGTCAATGATTGCTGTTGTTTCATGACTGGTGTTTCCTCTTCAATTGTTGGTTCAAGGGGGAGGGCACTAAATAGTATCTATTACTATTCACTTTTGCAATTTCGCCTTGTTTCACGAGTCATTATTTGACTGTAGCGGCACTATGGACGAATCTATTTCCGACCACATCAAAAAACCGCAATTCTTATTATCGTCCTTATCGCAGTTTCACAGAAACAGCCTGAAGCCAAGCGACATGACGGCCATCAGCAGAAATACTGTTGGAAAGCCCCAGCGCGCCCATCTGTCGATGCTTCGAGCAAGCTCCACACGACCCTGTCTTGCCTGATAAGAGGCGACGGTTGCTTCGACCAGCGCCAGAAACACCAGCACCGTACTGGAAAGGATGAAGTAGTCCAGCCGGGTCAGATAGGGTACTTTTGGGAGGCTCGCGCCGGCGCTGGCCTGGGGCGCCAACAACATTGTCAGCAACAACAGGAGTGTTAGAATTCTCATTCTTCAGTTTGTGGTTTGCGATCGAACCTCTATTCTCGGACTGGCTTCAATCTGTTTCGTGCAGCCTACATCTCTGTTTGGGTTTTTGCTTTGCCAGCTTAAGGAGTTAGGAAAAAATGAACAGCCCTGAATTTGATAAGAACGTGGATGTTCGCACGGTTTTTTTTGTGTCGGACGGTACGGGATTGACAGCGGAGTCTTATGGCAAGAGCCTGCTGGCGCAGTTTCCCGAGTTGGAGTTCATCACTGTCACCCTGGCTTTTGTGGATACGCCAGAGAAGGCGGGGTTGGCTGGCGATCAGATTAACGCAGCAAGGTTGCGCTCCGGATTTCAGCCTGTAGTTTTCAGTACCCTGGTTGATGAGGCTGAGCAGGAGATTATCGAGAGCTGTAATGCCTGTGTGATCAACCTGTTTGATGCATTTCTCGGCCCACTGGAAAACTGTTTCGGCATGGAGTCAGCACACACACAGGGAATGTCACGCACGATTTATGGAGACAAGAGCTATTTGGTGCGGCTCGACGCCATCGATTATTCACTGGCCCATGATGATGGTGTGCGGCCGGATCAATATGACGAGGCGGAAGCGATACTGGTCGGGGTCTCCCGTTGCGGCAAAACGCCCACCTCTCTTTTTCTGGCGATGAACTTCTCTCTGAAGACGAGCAACTATCCATTGACAGCGGAGGATCTGGCGAATGACAGGTTGCCGGATTCTCTTCTGAAGCATAAACATAAGCTGGTTGGGTTGACCATAAAACCCGTGCCATTGAGCCGCATCCGGCGCAAGCGCCGTCCCGGGAGTGACTATGCATCGTTGGGCGTCTGTCAACGCGAGATAGCGGTTGCCGGGGCGATGTTTGAGCATGCGGATATCCCCGTATTTGATACCACCGAAACCTCCATCGAGGAGATAGCAGGCAACGTGGTGAGAGTCCTGGGTATCAGCCGGGAGAGAAGCGGCTATGTTTGAGGATTGGACCTTTATGCGTGATTTTTCAAAAAGCCCGTGTGAATGCCGTCATTGCGAGGGAGCCTAAGTCGTTGTACAAAAATAACTTCCCCATCCTGCTTGCCCTGTTGTCCCTCTTCTGCGTTGCAGCAAAAGTTACATAACGCTGCTATGCGCCTCTTGCTGCGCCTTGAATAGGAAC
>JAUXDV010000029.1 GCA_030620735.1 Gammaproteobacteria bacterium | reverse complement strand
CACGTAGACAGTGGCTTCTTTGCCGCTCATTAACTGGCTGATGACTTCATCCACCAGGCCATCTTCTATCAGTGGCTGGATTCGTTTTGGAAATTTCATGCGGTATTTTACACGTTATTAGAATAACTACGATATCCAGTGGAAGGAGATCCGTCATTTCGTCCATGGGCGCAACAGCCTGCCGCAAGCCGTTTATGCGCCTGATGAGTCAACAGCGCTGAAACTGATTGGCAAAAGCAAACAGGCAGCCATCTTTCAGAAGCTCAGCAATACAACCCTGCAGGCGTTTCCAGAACTCAAATCCTGGCTCATCAAACGTCCTCAAAAAATGCTGCAGCAGGCAGGCCACTGGCAGCAGATCCTCCAGGTATTGCGCTATTTTCAGCAGCATCCCAATAGCGGTCTCTACCTGCGTCAGCTTGATATTGCCGGTGTAGATACCAAGTTCATTGAGCTGCATCGCGGGCTTCTCTCCGAGATGCTGGACATAGTCCTTCCTGAAGATGCTGTCAACAGCGACGCCACTGGCGTCAAAGGCTTCAACCGCCGCTATGGCCTCAAAGATGAACCGGCGCTGATTCGTTTCCGCCTGCTTGATGCGCGGCAATCTCTACACGGCATGAGCGATCTCTCTGTTCCCGCTGATCAGTTTGCCGAACTCAATCTGCCGGCATCCACAATATTCATCACGGAAAACAAAATCAACGGTCTGGCTTTCCCCCAAATGGCGGATGCTTTGGTGATTTTTGGCCTGGGCTACGGAGTGGAGAGGCTCAAGGAGTGTGATTGGCTGAAGAACAAAAAAATTATCTATTGGGGCGACATCGACACGCATGGCTTTTGCATCCTCAACCAGCTCAGAAAAGCGTTCCCCCGGGCCTCTTCGCTGTTGATGGATAAGCACACCCTGTGATGGAACATCGCCAGCTATGGGTGCAGGAGAAACCCAACCAGTGCTCAATGATTGAACTTCCTCGACTCACCAGTGAAGAGCAGCAACTCTATGATGATTTAAGATATGACCGTATCGCTGAAGCAATACGCCTGGAACAGGAGCGCATCCCTTTTGGCTGGGTGAATAAAACCCTGGATAGTCACCTCCGACAGGTATCAGCCCATCGGAGGTAATGCATCGTTGTGAGCAAAATCTGGCTATTTTTTAAACAGAGGCTGGTCGATCAAGTTCCCGTTTCTATCACCAAAATATAAAAGATCGCCAAGGAGATTCTCGTCTTTACGGTAAGTTGCCAACTCTGTACGTGAATCAGATTCTCCATTTAATAGATCCTGGGAAAAAGTAATTTTTGTGACAGTCTCTCCCCGGCTGTTTGTAAACGAATCCCCGATTTTAAATGTTCCGGATGAGGTGACATCTTTAGCAGAACAGGGGTCTTTGATGATAATGCTTTCGAAATCAGAACAGAAATCGATGCCTGGAATATCCGGGATTTCCGGGATATTCAAATCGTATTCGTTGCCTGAAAAAATTAGTGTAAAGTCTGTAGCTGGGAATCCCCATCTCCCCTCGAGTTCAGTATTAGACGATGAACTGTCTCCACCATCACTGTCATTGCAAGCACTCAGAAGCATTGCAGAGATCAAGATGGGAATGATTGCATAGTATTTAATTGTAATTGTACTTTCCTCAGTGCCTGAAAATGTTCCAGCTACCAGAAAGGCACAGAGTTCCTGGTATCAGAGTGGTTGTTCGCCAAAATTCCATAGAGTTTTATCTCTCTTACACAGTTCCCCGATGATTTCGAAAACCTTCATGTAGATTATTAGTATTATTCTACAATCTATTGAGAGAATGGATAATAATATTTCCACTCTACCATTGATTGAGCAATAATTTCCACCGTTATTTTTGGACAACGACTAAGGCCTCAGCAACGCATCCTCCTGCCGATCTGTTCCCTCAGAGTAAGCATCTGTTCTTTATCATGTAAAACTTCATGCAGCTGATCCAGAGTAAAAGCGCCCATAACAGAGTTGGTTGTATTGTCCAGTAACTCCTGAAATGCGGCCTGATCCCTCTCAAATGCCTTTTTGGCTAGATCGAGACCAATCAAGTGCTCCAGGATAATTCTCACATACTCCCCTCGATACAGAATATTATTGCGAATTGCTTCACGATCATTTTTCCATGCATGTTCAGCCTCTTCAATTTGGTCAACATAATGCCGCAGCGCTTCTATCAACACTGCCGATGCCTGAAGGCCAGCTTCAGACCCTCTCTCGAGTTCCATGAGAAATGCAACATAATGGATGAAATCCTGCTCTGATTGATAGAGGAATTTCCAGCGCTTCTGAGCGTAAGCCTGAACCGGAAGAGAGTAGCCAAAGCGTAATTCCAGGCTGGGGGGCATCAAGGCCTGCATGCGGCAATCGAATAACTGGCACATGGCGGGGCGTTTAGGGTGGATGCTGCAGCCGGTTTCCGAGAGGAACTGACAGGATTCTCCCGGTTCATTAAGCATTGGAATATCGACAGGCAGGCCCAGTGCTGTTTTCTCATACGGGTGTACTTCGCTAAGGTCATAGACCCCGCTGCAGCACAACCGGCACTCCCCACAGGGAACATCTGCCGGAATTCTGTTCATAGAGGTATAACGGGCTTCCCTCAAGAACGTAGATACAGGACCCACGACATCACTCATCATCACTCATCATCACTCATTACTGATTATGGACTCCAGTAACCGGCAGTGGCTGCAATGCCCTGTGCTCCGGCAGCCCTGGCGGCTTGCATATCCTCAGGCCGCATGCCGCCAAGTGCATAGACGGGCTGCTCCAGTTTTTCGATCATTTTCTGAAAACGATCCCATCCGAGTCCCGCTAGATCCGGATGACTTGCTGTCGGTTTGACCGGGGAGAGCAAGAGGATGTCTGCACCGAGACGATCGGCAAGTTCAAGATCGACTTCGGTGTGACAGGAAACGGAGAATATTTTATCTGCAGCGATGGGACGCTCACTGAAGTCGCCGAGTTGATGACTGCTCAGATGCAGGCCGTCCGCTTCAGTCTCTGCAAAGAGAGCGGTTGTTGTAGCCAGGAGAAGCGGGGCTTTGAAACGGCGGCAAATTATCTGCGCGAGACGGACCATCTCGCGGTACTCGGAATCGGCCATTCCCTTGCATCGGAGTTGGACTACTTTGGACTCGGCACTGAGCGTTCGCTCGAGCTTCTCCTGGAAATCAGCGTGACCGGCAAATTTACCAGTGATCATATAATGTGAAGAGAGTGTTCGTGGCATGGTTGCGTGAGGTGCATTGTTTGTTCGGATGACAGGGATATACTCATCCTGTCATACAGGTTCTCGAAACAGTGTGTAAAGGCTACGCCATGGCGGCACTCATCGGCGATTCATGCAGTCTGCGTATACTGCGTCATAGACTGCCTGAGGGTTATCCCCCGTGTTATGTCCGATCGCTGCTCCCGTTGCGGTGCCGACTGCTGTGCCTGCGCCGCTGTATCTGTAGCCATGGTGGGTGGTATTCCTGCCGACAGCATAGCCGACAAGGCCTCCAACAACAGCACCACCGGCCGTTTTGCCAACGTTGGCATTGCTTGCGTCTGCAGATGCGCGTCTTGCCTCGTCCCTGCAGTAGGTGTCTCCTGAATATCTTTGGTTGCCAGATGTTTGGCTGTAACGTGATTGTGATGAACTGTAACTCGGTTCTGTAGCCGCTTGATATTGCCCGGTCTGGCAACCACCGGCACTCACGAGAATGACTGTCAAAGCAGATAATTGAATATAGTTGGACATTTTCTATTCTCTCTATTGCGATTGAAATCTGATATTAGCCTATTTGATGATGAGCAATCAATAGATCAAAAAAACCCGCCTTTGCGGGCGGGTTAATTCATCAGGTATGGTCTGGCCATAGCTGAGAGGGATGGAGATATTAAATCTCTGTACGCCCCGGTCCGAGCAGTGGGCAGAGGAAAAATTTGTCGCCATCACCCATCAGACCATCGCCAGACATATCGATCCACCAGCGGCCTCCCAGATGGCCAACTTCTCCCGGGCCAAATTCTGTTGTCAATCCATCCATAGTAGGCACCAGTTGTTGGAAATCACCCTGTGGCGGCAAGTCGCCCAGAGCAATTGAGTCATAGTACAGCCCCTGTGACGTGACAAACACCACGGGGGCGGGTTTTTCTCCTCCATGACCACGCCCTGTCATTCTCTCTTTTGCATAAGCGTAGCTTGCCACTACAAGTGATGCGACGCCGATCATTGTTGCAATACTCGCTGTTGATAATGTTTTCATGATCAAGTTCTCTTTCAATGTGATTGGGAGTTTCAGTATTGCAGGGATGCCTGAACCAATCCTCACGACAACATCACAAGTTGATCACGAATTTGTAACGAGCTGCTAGATTTTGTGTGTGCGCGGATCACTCCTGCATCCTCATACTGATTTCACGGCTAATTTGAAGCGATGTAGGGACTTTCAGAGAAGTTACATGCAATCATGGTAAACCCCTATTCCGGATAATGGAATCTCCAATAGATTCGCGCGTGCGATGCACGCATAATTGATCAGTAAATTTGCATGAAAGCAGAATATGCTAATATACTTAATTGACATCATTGATATAGATCAAATTGTAAAGAGGACAGTTTTATGAACACGGTGACAGGGGCCGGTGTAAACCACGACACTGAATTTCTTGCATCTGAAGTGTGCCAGATCTGTCCCACACGTGAGACCGCACTCTTTGCCAATATCAAGCCCAAAGATCTTGATGAAATGCACTCGCCCATCAAGTACATGATCTGCGAGAAAGGGGAAAAACTTTACGGAATGAATGAGAAGGCAGAGTATATCTACACCCTGCATGACGGTGTTGTGAAACTTGAGCAATCTCTGCCAAGCGGTGAACGGCGTATTGTCAGACTGCTCAGAAGAGGCGACCTCATCGGGGTGGAGGCAGTCACGGCAGCTGAGTACCAGCATGACGTTATTGCGATGACAAAAGTCAACCTGTGCAAGATTCCCGCCGAACTGGTGCTGAAATTCTCTGCCAGGAGCGCGGAGCTCCACGCCAACCTGATGGGAAAGTGGCAGGATGCGTTGACAACATCGGATATCTGGCTGACCAAATTCTCGACGGGGAATTCCCGCTATCGCGTCGTACGGCTGTTAATCTGGCTCTCTGAAAACTGTCACCATGAAGAGTTTTATATGCCGGGCAGGGAAGATATTGGAAACATGCTGTCACTGACCACTGAGACTGTCAGCCGCACTATTGCCGGACTGCGCCGTGATGGTGACCTTGAGTTGCTTCGCGCTGACCGGGCGAGGGTTGATGTTGCAGTATTGAAGAAGATTGTCAAGGAGTCGGTGTGACGAATTTTCCTGATGATCCTGATTCAGGAATCCAGAGTGAGAATATTTTTACGTTGTAGTTGCTTCTTCAACCAGGTTTAAGAGTGCAGCTCATCGGAGCGATAGCAATGCGGGGTTGACGGATTGTTGCTTTCTCAGCTCTGTTATTGCCGACATCCGGTGATGAGCGAGATAGGCGATATAGGCGATAGAGGGAACCCTGTCCATATCTTCCAGCATTGGTGCAAAGCCCATTGCCTCCAGCGACGCATAGTCATCACCCTCCCACTCGAAGGTAGCATCAAAAACTGCTCTTGCGCCGTGCTTCCGGATAATGGATTCTATCACTGTGAGTTTATCCATCTGAGAATGCCCCTGCTGTGGCCATTTGATCGCTTCGTTCGACAACATTTTGTTTACCTGCTGTTTATTAAATATGACTCGATGCTGTCAGAATGACATACTGCGGAGAGGCTGTCTGTAGGGTTATTACCCTACAAGCGAAGCTCTGATCGAATCGCTGCGCGCTTCGCCTACAGGGATGTAGGTGAGGGGCGTGAGCAGGATGCGGAAGCTTCAATCAAAACTCCCTTTCAAGTTTTTATACGGGGGAAGGGGCGTATATCAATGACTTGTGAACCACTTCATGTTGACCCTTTCCCCGAACCCCCATCCCTTCGATTCATTCAGAGTTTCCCAAGCGATATCTATTTATCGGAGAGGAAACCGGTTTCAACCGCGTAGCGCACGAGTTCGGCGACAGAGTGCAGGTCGAGCTTTGCCATCAGCCGGCTGCGGTGCGTCCCGACTGTTTTTGGACTGATATCGAGCGCGCGCGCAATGGCCTTGCTGCTGAGCCCGGATGCAATCAGTTTCAACACTTCGCGCTCCCGCGGCGAGAGGGTAACGCCACCGCTGCTGAGACGAAACGCATGGAGATTCTTCGACACCGCCGGGCTCATGTAGCGGCTGCCTGAGACGACTTTTTCGATCGCTTGCGACAACTCTTCAAAGGTATCGTCTTTGAGGACATAACCGGCGACGCCCGAGCGCTCGGCTTCGAGGGCGAGCGCCGGTTCGTCGTGCATGGTCAGCACCACGACCCGGGTAGAGAGCCCCAGTGCACGCACCTGCCCGGCGATCTCGATGCCGCTCATCTTCGGCATTCTGATATCCACCACCGCCACATCCGGCTTGTGTCTCTGAATCAGTTCCCAGGCTTCCTGGCCATCAGCGGCCATGGCCACAATCCTGGCCTCGGGCCAGGCATCGAGCAGCCTGGTCAGCCCCTGGAGAAAAATGGCGTGATCGTCCGCGAGCAGCAAGCTGATCATTGTATGGGGATCCTGACAGATATGGTCGCGCCATTGCCCGGCGAGGAGTGGATATCGGCCTTGCCGCCCAGACTTTGGACCCGGTCCTGGATGATCATAAGACCGAGGCCGCTATTCTGCATTGCTCTTTTCCCGGGAGAGAATCCGCAGCCGTTGTCCACGATTTCCATCAACAACCAGTTTTCATCGGCCACACTGATGCGAATCTCTATCAGGCTTGCATCCGAGTGCTTGATGGCGTTGGTAAGCCCCTCCTGAAAAACAAGAAAACAGTGCTCCTTGATGCGTTCATCCAGGAAAGCATAACTCCGCCGATCTGCAATGAGGCGAATATCCGCCTTGACGCGGCTCCTGAGCTTACTCATGTGTGCGCGTATGGCCTCTGCCAGATCCATCTGCTCCAGGCGCGCGGGTCTCAGCTCCGAGGAGAGATTGCGTATCTGTTCGATGGCGCTTCGGACTTCCCCGTTCAACTCGCTCAGTATCTCGGCGACACCCGCATCATTTTTCCCGCCCACCATTTTGAGTCCGAGATTGATTGCCTGCAGATTTTGTCCGACCCCGTCATGCAATAATGCAGCCAGCCGGGTGCGCTCTTTTTTTTCCAGTTCATCCTTCAGTTTCAGAAGGGCCTGTCTGATGCGCTCGTTTTCGGTGATGTCCTGGACAGTGCCTAACATACGCAGAGGATGGCCGTCCGCATCGCAATCGACTCTTCCCAGACCACGCACAGTGCGTTCGCTCCCGTCCGGTTGCAAAACCCGGTGTTCAATATCGTAGACTTGATTCCCATGAAGAGCAGCATCCACCGATTGCTGCACCCTTTCCTGGTCGGCGGGGTGGACGGCGTTCAGGAAAGTTTCATAGGTCGCATCGAAGTGTTCGGGTGAAATGCCGAAAATACGGTAGACTTCCTCCGACCAAATCAGCTTGTTGCTGACAATATCCCAGTACCAACTGCCGATATGGGCGATTCCTTGCGCTTCGGCAAGATTGGCCTCGCTTTCCCGGAGAGACTCTTCCGTGCGCTTGCGGCGAATAACGCCGGCCAGGGTATTGGCGATGACGAGAACAAACTGCTCCTCATCCCCGGTTTGCCTGTGTCCTTCGGGTACATAGAGATTCAGCACGCCAAACAACTCACCTTCATCCTGAATAGGAACGCAATAGTGGCCATGAGGCTCCATGCCCGCGTAGGCATGAACGTGCCGCTCATCAATCCTGTCGGCATGAATGACCTGACCGCTTTGCGCCGCCTGCCCGCAAAGACAGCGGCCAATCGGAAGGCGGCCACAGACGTCAACAATTGACTCGGGCAGTCCATAGCGGACTTTCATCACCAACTCATCTCTCTCTTCGTCCACCAGAAAGATGCACCCCTGCTGAGTCAGATCAAATCCCTGTCTGTGCAGCAGCATCACCAGTGATTGGCGCAACAGCTCATCGAGCGGTACGGACCCCAGGGAGAGTTTGAGGATCGAGGCGATGATTTCCTGGTCGAGCAGACTGCGGGAGAGCCCATCCTGGGCTTGTTGCCGCTCTTCAGCCTCTCTGTGTAACTCCTCATTGAGCGACGTTAACTCCCGGGTGCGTTCCTTTACACGTGACTCCAGTCGCTCTCGGGCCAGCCGCTCACTATCATGCAACGCCAACTCCGCCATTTTACGCGCAGAGGTGTCCTGCACAGTGCCGTTCATCCTTATTGGTTCGCCGCTTTTGTCAAAGAGTGTTTCAGACTGCGAATGCACAAAACGCTCCCTGCCGTCCGCAAGCACAAACCGGTGATCGATGGCGTAGGGCGCCTTGCCTTCCAGGCTGGCGTTTACGGATGCCTGGACCTTGCCGCGATCTTGCGGATGTACGGTGGAAATAAATAACTCGTAGCTGGGGGTGTGCCGTGTCGGGTCAAGGCCCATGATCCGATAGACCTCGTCCGACCATCGCAGGCTACCACCCTTGATATTCCATTCCCAATTCCCAAAATGGGCAATGCGCTGGGCGTTGCGCAGGGTCGCCACCGCAGATTCCAGCTGCTCCAGCAACGGAGAGCCGAAACGGCGGAACAAGACTGTTCCCAACAGTATAATCATCAAAGTTCCAGCAAGACTTAATGCGCCCGCCTTGATGAAGGGAGCGCGGATCTCGCGCAGATCGATCTTGGCGACGATTCCGGCGCCCAGACCGGCCACTGGTTCATGGGCGGCCAATACTCTAACGCCCCGATAGTCCAGGCCGACCAGCGCTCCGGATCTTCCTTCCAGCGCACGGCGCATGGGCTCGGCCAACCCTCCACGAAAGGGAAAACGTTGTTGGATTCCGGGGTTCTCATGGCGGAAGGACAATAGAAAGAGAATGTCGTCACCCTCGCGTCTGGCGAGGGTAAATTCACCGGTTTTACCAAATCCCTGGTGGTGCGCATGGGCATCGATGACTTGGGACAATGTAGCGGCGCCCGCACCGCCGGGATTCGTATTCTGACTGTGGGCTGTATCGAACCTTGCAACCGCCTCGATCAACCCTGCCTGGCTCTGTGCAATCTCAACCAGGCTGGAGCGTTGTTCGTCGAAGGCGGCGCTGTAGAGAAACCACAATGAGAGCCCCATGGCTGTCAGTCCTACCGTTGCCATCACCATCAACAGCAGCAGTAAGCGCTGGCGATTTGTTACTTCCTTCGGCAATAGAAAACGAATGCGCATAGAGGAACTATACACTTCTAACACTTAACCGCCTTCGCAATTGTGTTCCTGACTGCGCTAATGGTGCACTCCAGCAAGTAAAGGTAATTATTCACAATAAAGGAATCTCTGACATGGTGGTATATTCAAAATCAGGTCTGCATTCCCACGCTGGAGCACGGAGAGGAGGGGCTTTCCACGTGTTCCGAGTAAAAAACATGAAACTTTATTCATCTATGATTATCATGTCTCTATGAGCGACGACTATCTATCAGCCTTCAAAGGCAGTTTCACCTCGGCCCTGCGCTGGCATCAGCTCGATGCATTGTGGCAAGCGGTGCGAAAGCAAAATGATGGAGAGTGGTTTGTTTATGCTGTTGGAGAAGCGCCGCCCGCATCGACAACTTCAACTGATAAATTTGATCGCTTCCTTTCAGAAATTGATCAGCTGCTGCGTGAGGAGCATGACGAGGAGTATTGCGGTATCGTCTACGCCGATAATCTGCAGACGCCAGCCTTTATCAAGATCTATGACCCAAATAATCTTGGCGTCAGCTGTGGTTTCAGTGACAACCCGCCTTTGCCGGGCTGGGTCTTGAGCCGCATCTCTCCTGTCGACCTCCCGCAAGCGATTCAGCCGCCCAACAAGAGACGCCGCTGGTGGCAGAAAATATTTCATTGAGCAACTGACCTGATGAATCCTATCTCTTTTCTGGAAGAGGAAAATCTGGTTGTTTCTCAATAACTCCGTGCAAAGCAACAACTGCATGAATTTGCTGTGGTATAATAACTCAGTGATTTAATAGGTTATTGTCCCTATATTCTTTTTTAACAAGCGGCCTTTCCCATGACAACCGAGACAGAACTCACAGAGACTCAATCGACCGCCCTGAAACAGATCACCCGTGCAGTCGTTGCATTGCTTGATTCATGGCGCCTGCAAACTTCCGAGATGCAGCAACTTCTGGCCCTGCCGTCTAATGCCAGAGCACGCATGTTTAACAAGTATCGTGACGGCAATGCACTCCTGCCGAATGATCCGGTAGTGCTGCGCCGGGCAATGTATCTGCTGCGCATCAAGGATGCATTGCGCACCACCTATCCAAGAAATCCCAAAATGTCTGAACGCTGGATCAGGCAGCCTCAGCGCCGCTTTGGACGCCAGACTCCCTTATCGATGATTCTGGAGCAGGGGGAGAGCGGCTTGATTCAGGTGCTGTGTGAAGTTGACTGTACCTTCTCATGGGATATGTCAGGCTCCAATCCGGCATAATCGCAGCCAGATAGCAACTCCTGCGGTATTCTGTGACCTTGTTGCGCTTCCTGTTCAGATGGAGAAACGCTCCTGTGTGATCGGTATTTTCGTATTTCAGAACGCAATTCTCTACTTGTTGCTGATCATCTCCCGGTCACTCTCCTGACGCATCCGCATCACTGAATATTCGACCATGCAGCAATGAAAGCTTCCAATAAATATCTTGACTTTTGCACAGCACAGATTTGACAGCGGGTTTTTATTGATAGATCCGCTCCCGCCTTATTTATTGGGTTAATAGTCACTCGTAAGTTATTAAAAATAATGAATTTATAGAATTGTGTAAAATTTAGACAATGTAACAGGGGAGTAATAAACTACCTGCTCCCGCCTAAATTTCGAAATGCTCTCCACAGAGTTATCCACAGCTTCTGTGGAGAACTTTGCCGAAATTTATCTACTCAATCATATGGCGAAATGTCTAGAGAGAAACTCACAAGAAGTTGCACTAAGTGATTGATATTTGACTCCGGCAATATTAGCGTCAACTCATACGCACATCTCCGGTATAATCCGCCACCTTATTCATTCTCTATCATCGAGTGCCTCCTGTGATTAACAAATTACGCAATATCGCCATCATTGCCCACGTCGACCATGGCAAAACCACTCTGGTGGATGAACTGCTGCAACAGTCGGGTACTCTCGGCGAACGCTTTGGTGAAGTCGAACGCGTCATGGACTCCAATGAGCTTGAGAAAGAGCGCGGTATTACCATACTCTCCAAAAATACCGCGCTTAACTGGAACGACTACCGTATCAATATTGTCGATACTCCCGGGCATGCCGACTTTGGCGGAGAGGTGGAACGCGTGCTCTCGATGGTTGATTCGGTGCTGTTGCTGGTTGATGCTGTCGAAGGTCCGATGCCGCAGACTCGCTTTGTCACTCAAAAAGCCTTTGCGCATGGTCTCAAGCCCATCGTGGTGATTAACAAGATTGACCGTGACGGCGCGCGTCCCGACTGGGTCGTTGACCAGACCTTTGAGCTGTTCGATCGTCTTGGCGCCACCGATGAGCAGCTCGATTTTCCGATCATCTACGCTTCGGCTATCAATGGTTATTCTTCAACGGACGACTCCGTGCGCGAAGGCGATATGACGCCGCTGTTCGAAGCAATCGTCGAGCATTGTCCAGTGCCTGACGTGGATCCTGAAGGCACCCTGCAGATGCAGGTCAGTTCGCTGGGATATAACAGCTACACGGGTGCCATTGCCATCGGGCGGATAGCCAGGGGGACATTGTCGCGCAATCAGCAGGTAACCATTCTCAGCGCCGAAGGCGACAAGAGCCGCGCCAAGATTAGCCAGGTATTCGGTTTCATGGGGCTTGAGCGTGTCGAAGTCGAATCTGCATCTGCCGGTGATATCGTTGCCGTGACCGGCATCGAGGCGCCGCATGTCTCCGATACCATCTGTGATCCGGAGAGTCTCGAAGCGCTGGTGGCGCTGAGTGTCGACGAGCCGACTGTCACCATGACCTTTCAGGTCAATACCTCGCCATTCGCTGGCAAGGAGGGCAAATATCTCACCTCCCGTCAGATCAAGGAGCGTCTCGAGACAGAGCTGATCCACAATGTGGCGCTGCGCGTTGAACCGGGTGACAAACCGGAAAAATTTCAGGTTTCAGGTCGTGGTGAGTTGCATCTCTCCATCCTCCTCGAAACCATGCGGCGTGAAGGCTATGAGCTTGCCGTATCACGTCCGGAAGTGATTTTTCGGGAGATCGAAGGAGAGCGGTGCGAGCCCTATGAGTCCCTCACCGTCGATGTGGAGGAGGTGCACCAGGGGGGCATCATGGAAGCGCTGGGAAAACGTCGCGGTCAACTCAAGGATATGCTGCCGGATGGAGCAGGGCGGGTGCGTCTTGACTATATTATTCCCTCGCGCGGCCTGATTGGATTTCAGACTGAATTTATGACTGCTACCTCCGGTACAGGTCTCATCTACCATGTCTTCGAGCACTATGGTGAAGCCCATAAAGGCGGCATAGCACCGCGTGGCAACGGCGCCCTGATCGCCAACGGCACCGGCAAGGCGCTCGGCTTCGCTCTTTTCAATCTGCAGGAGCGCGGCAAGCTGTTTATCGGCGCCAATGAAGAGGTGTATGAGGGGCAGGTGATCGGCCTGCACTCCCGCAGCAACGATCTCACAGTCAACCCGCTGAAGGGCAAACAGCTGACGAATGTTCGCGCCTCCGGTACGGATGAGCATATCGTGCTGAC
>JAUXDV010000131.1 GCA_030620735.1 Gammaproteobacteria bacterium | reverse complement strand
AAGCCCTTTGACGCTTCGCTGGTAAAAATTTGTCAGGATCTGGCTTCCAGCTTCTGTCATCAGATCCGTGGTAATGCCGGGTAGTCCCTTTTCCAGACGCCGCTCGTTGAGTTCACGGCAAACCAGGCTGAGGAGGGATGACTCGATCTCGAGTTTTTTTAACTGCTCCGTTGCAGACTGGTCGCTGTCGTCATCATTGAGCGAGGCGCCTGCGACAAAGCGCACAATGTGTTCGGCAACCTCTTCCGACGCCAATCCTCTGGCTGGTTCAATGACTGCCTCCAGCGCCTGGTCGCCATGCAGAGGAAGCAGCCTATAGCTGTTGTGGATAATGGAGGGAATTCTTGTTCGCAGGTCATTGAGATAACCGACGTAATCTTCGCGCAGACTGAAGATCACCTTGATCTTTGGTTCATTGTAATCGAACGGGATCTCCTCATTATCGAACTCTGCCATGTGCTTGCGCACTCTGAGGGGAATGCGGTTTTCAATCAGGTCGGCCAGTTCGGTCAACAGGGCGGGCAGGCGCTCATCATTTCGTCCAAGTGTAAAGATCTCCTCAAACTGATCGAAAACAAGCACCGGGGTTAGTAGCTGATTGCGCCTGTCCCAGAGACGTTCCCTGTGAAAATACTCCCACAAAGTCTCCTCCTGCAGAGGAGGGCCTGCATCGACATGATGTTTGCCGAATTCATCGCTGACAGCTGCCTTGATCTGCGCCACAAAATCCGGTTGATGCGTATCAAAACCCAGGCGAATCGGGATAGGCAGGTAAAACTCCTCTCTCAAATCTGGAAAGAGTCCTGCATTGAGCAGAGATGTTTTGCCGAGCCCGGAGCGCCCGAAAAGTACGCAGAGGACATCTCTTACAACCAGCCTGAACAGCTCTTTGCGTTCACGGCTGCGGCCGAAAAAATAGCTGTCGTCCTGCTCCTGGAAAGGGTGCAGTCCCGGGTATGGACTCTCCCTGTCCAGGTGCGGCACAGAATCCTGTGCAGTGTGGGAGGGGGAGGAGTTCATCGCAGGCATACCTCATGCAGGCGGATCTCCCGCAGTTCCATCTTTAACTGATCGACAAAGTCCTGTGTTGGTATGCCATCAACAAAAAGTGAAGCATGTCGCTCCCAAAAATGCTCCGGTATTCCTGTGGTGTCCTCCGAGGTGTCATCGATCACAATGGGGCGGATGAAATTACGCGACGCGTCGATGCCTTCATCCCGCTGAATTGCCCAGTGCCACTCCTTGCGGAAGTAGCCCTCCAGGCGGCCTGCAGCCTGACGTGAGATAAGAGGTATGAAGAATGAACAGTGGCGAATATTCGCCCGAATCTCTCTGTTCCAGTCATTACCCGCTTTCAGGGCGCTTTTATCAAACCAGACATCGATGCCTGCCTGGTCCAGTGCGGTTTTGATGTGAAGAGCTGCAGTTCGGTTCTCGCTGGCATAGCTGATGAAGACAGACCCGGGCTCCATTCTGACGGCTTTTTCTCCTCCATGATTGATGCCGTCAGCAGAAGAGTTCGAAGGGTTCTCTTCCATCCAGCGATGGTAGAGCTCATTAACAAACTTTGTTGCGTTGCCGGAAGGGTAGACCTCTGTCTGATAGTGTTTGAGAAAGATGGTCAGACTGGCGTCCTGGCGTGCGTGACCATCAGCAACAAATCCATAGGTGGGTCGTGTCAGCAATCGATTGTTGCTGACAGTACGCACCAGAAAACGCTCCAGCCAGTTTTGAAATCCGCAGCCGATGAACAGCAGGTGGTGTTCCCGCAGTTCATCGAACAGTTTTTGCGGGCGATATGAGGAGGATTGCAAATGGTGCGTAAATTCAAGGTAGTCTTCATCAGATACGGCATAGTCTGCAGCTGAACTCAACTGCCCGAAGAGGTGGTAGATATAAGGCTCGTCCAGACTGCTGATCTCGCCGGGCAGGTCTTCAAATTCCCTGTTGGTCGAGTAAATCAGTGACTGCGTCAGGCCCTCTCCATGAAATCTCGCCTGGTCAATCGCTTGTTTCATCAGGGAGTCAAAGGTGAGGCTGATGTAGAGTTTGAAATCTGTGATCCTGGCCAGTTTATCGAGGGATTCAGGAACTGACAGGGGCAGTTTACGCATGATCGAGTTGAGGCGTGAATAGATTTGCCGGGGTTGTCCCCCCTGTTCAAGATGCTTCAGTGTGATTTCATTCAGTCCGCAATTTTTCGAAAGGTGCGAAATATCGATTTTTAGTACTTCCGCCAGGCGTTTAGTCAGCCAGGTTTCCAGAAGCATCACCTCTCCATCTACTGATACATGCAGCAGTTCCTTGCCGACTACAGGGATGACGCGTTTGTCTGCAATACAATCCATCAGATCATCCCAGTTGAAAGATGGCTGTTGCGATATCATGATCCCGTTACCTCGATCGAAGCGCGGCAGAGGCGCCTGCAAGCGCCTGCTTGATAGTTCTGACATTCAGATAACATCACGAAGTGATGCCGGGGGAGTCTATTGCAGGAGAGTGAGGAGAGGCTGCTGATGTGCATCGCAACCCTGCACGCTGCCGCAGTCAAATTTGACAAACAGGTTGTGGAATTGAGACGGTATGCTTTACTGTTCATTGATGCTGCCTCCCCACTCTTAATTATGGACATTTTCAGGCAGCCTGCCGAGGTATTTTCAAATCATGAAGATGGTCGATCTGTAAATTGATATCTCTCTCATTCGTCAGAGGCTTCGCATCTGACTGACGGCTGCTGACTGGACTTTTATCAATTGTTGAACTATGTTTTATACAGCACTTGCAATTTTTCCAGCAGTAATTTTTTGACAGCACCTCAAATGGTAAAGCGCAGATTGAAATAACGATATCGCTGTCAATATTCGATTCGTATTCATTCGTATTCAAGGAGATCATCATGTCAGATAGCCAATACATCGTACTCCGAGCCCAGGATAATTTTGTCCCCACCTTTGATAATCTGGGAGCATCACGTGGATCTGCCGGCGTTCCCTCTGCTACGGGCACGGTTGAAGAGATAGAGATCAGTGAAGTTAGTCTGAACAAGCGGGAGATGGGAGACTTACGAAGAGATCCGCAGACCAGGGCCATCGCTCCGCCGATGCCGCTGAAGCTCATCGAACCGGAGGTCTCTGTCGACAGCAATGCAGCTGCTGCAGGCTCCACTGCCTGGGGTGTTGATGCGGTGGGTGCACTCAACAGTCTCTACGATGGCAGCGGCGTCCGCGTAGCGGTGCTCGATACGGGAATCGATCTGTCACACCCTGCTTTTGCAGGCGCAGCTGTTACACGCAAAAATTTTACCGCCGAAGGTGATGATGATATTCACGGCCATGGTACGCACTGTGCAGGCACTATTTTCGGGCAGGATGTCAACGGCATCCGTATCGGAGTCGCCAGGGGGGTATCCCATGCGTTGATTGGCAAAGTGCTTGGCGAAGGGCAGGGGTCGTCCGCCACTCTCGCAAATGCCATCAACTGGGCAGTGGAAAACGGCGCCAATGTCATCTCCATGTCGCTGGGCATCGATTTCCCGGGGTTTGTCGACTTTCTCGTCAACCAGCAGGGTATGGATATCAACCCTGCGACCTCGATCGCGCTGGAGGCCTATCGGGCGAATATCAACCTCTACAGCGCCTTGACCACCATGCTGCAGGCGAGAAACCCCTATGCCCACGGCGCGGTTATCGTGGCTGCGTCAGGCAATGAGAGCAATCGTCCGCAGTATGAAATCGCGGTAGCGCCACCTGCTGCAGGCAATGGCGTGATCTCTGTCGGCGCACTTCAGCAGGGAAGCAGTGGATTGTCGGTGGCCTCATTCTCCAATACGCAGTGCAATGTCTCTGCGCCAGGTGTCGCAATCTCTTCTGCTGCGCTGGATGGCGGCCTGGTGAGCTGGGACGGCACCAGCATGGCCACGCCTCATGTGGCGGGGATTGCCGCATTATGGGCGCAAAAAGAGTTGCAGGAGAGTGGCAGGATCACCACTCAGAACATGACGGCCAGGATTCTGGCGATGGCGACACGCAGCGGAATGGCTCCTGGGGCGGAACTGGAGGATATCGGCAACGGCATCGTGCAGGCGCCCTGATCGCCTAACAATCCAGTTCATACATGGACTCAAATGTCTCTGCACTCATGCAGTAATTGTCTGAGCCATCTTCGTCATTGGAGAGAATATAGTCGCCGATTCTATAGTGAGACTCTCCCTCTTTAGTGAATACGCTGCCATCATGAGCGGCTTTTTCCGCCCACACAGGCGTGTTCTTGGTGTAGACGCCCGGAGTTGTCATGCGGTAGGTCTTTGCAAAGGTTTCGGCATCGATTGTATAGGCCTCCCCCGCGTTATTTACGAGCCAGTCATCTTTTTTACACTGCTGCTGCGCTCCCCACTTGTGATAAGTGAAACCCTCTGTCTCCAGGTTCAACTGCACAGCAATAATGTATCTATCTGCTTTTTTCCGATATCGATGTCGCATCTCAAATACTCGGCGCAAGTAGCTGGAGGCAGACTCTGTTTTTCAGGACGCCGAACTTTCCGCTTCCCTCATGATAAGAGGAGACTGGCCGTTGATGCAGAGGAAAGATAAAGTTAGCCATGCTTCGTTCTCCTTGAATTTTCGCAATAATGGACTCTTCTCTGATCCATTTAGTATAGACAAAATACTAATATACACTTCTGTTTTTCAGGAAAAGCAGCGGTGAGATAGCTTGTATGCTGTTATTAAGGAGCCTATGAATAAGTCCATGGGATGGGGTGTTGGGGGGAATGAGAAGCCGGATGTTCATTGAACATCATCGGCGGATACCCCGTCCCGCATTGAAAAACTTGCAGGAGTTCTCTGGCTGAAGCGCGTAGCGGTTTGATAGGAGCCTCTTAAGATTGTTGCCTCTGCTCTCAAATTGATGAGCTGTGTTTCTCAAACAGCTATAATGCCTTGATATTGATTCTGATCTGACTAACAACCATGAGTAAACAACGCAAAGCTGTGGCACTGATCTCCGGCGGACTGGATTCTCTGCTTGCTGTGCGGGTGATGCAGGAGCAGGGTATCTATGTCGAGGGTATCAACTTCTTCACGGGTTTCTGTGTCGAAGGGCACACCCACGCCATTCGCAACAAGGACCGTAAAAAACCCAAGCGCAACAATGCGCTGTGGTGCGCCGAGCAGCTGGGCATCAAGCTGCATATTCTCGATATCATCGAAGAGTACAAACAGGTGCTGTTCAATCCCCGATATGGCTATGGCGCTAATCTCAATCCCTGCCTGGACTGCAAGATCTTCATGGTGAAGAAGGCGAAGGAGTGGATGGAGACGCATGATTTTGACTTTATCATCACTGGTGAAGTGATTGGTCAACGTCCCATGTCGCAGCGAAAGGATACGATGCCGGTGGTGCAGCGGGACTCGGGAGTGATGGATCGTCTGCTGCGCCCCCTGTGCGCCAGGAATCTTCCTGAAACCCTGCCGGAGCGCGAAGGCTGGGTGAGGCGTGATGAACTGTATGACTTCTCCGGGCGAACCCGCAAACCGCAGATGGCGCTGGCGAAGAAATTTGGATTCGAAGATTATGCCCAGCCCGCCGGCGGCTGCTGTTTTCTGACAGATAAGCAGTATGCGGTCAAACTGACGGATCTGTGGCAGAGCCGCGGTGCCAGGGAGTATGAACTGGATGACATCATGCTGCTGAAAGTCGGGCGGCATATCCGTGCTGCGCCGAACTACAAACTGATCGTCGCCCGTGAAGAGGGGGAGGGGAAATTCTTACAGGGATACAAGCGGCAGTATCCGCGGCTGCGTGTGACCAGCCATGGCGGGCCGCTGACGCTGATCGATGGCGAATTTTCTGCTGATGATCTGCAGCTGGCAGCACGCATCGTGGCGCGTTACAGCCAGGGCAAGATGGAGCCTGAAGTGGAGATGGAGTTTATCGATACCAGCGGTCATGTGCAGCCGATGAAAGT
>JAUXDV010000211.1 GCA_030620735.1 Gammaproteobacteria bacterium | reverse complement strand
CCGGCTGACCACAAATTCCCTACCCTGCATCCCATTGAATTCACAGGCTCAAGATTCCTCCCTGCGGTTGAAATGACAATATGCCGCCGCGACAAAGTACGCCGGTAACTCCCTCTCCCTAATTCTGCTAAGCTTGTAAATTCAAGCGAAGAAAAAATTCGTCCGTATCACAGGTTTGTCTATGCGCATTCTGCTGGTTGAAGATGATGCTCTGCTGGGGGAGGGGATTCAGACCGGCCTCTCCCAGGATGGCTATACCGTCGACTGGCTGACGGATGGCAAGAAAGCCCACCAGGCGCTGCAGCATGAAGTTTTTGATCTGCTGGTGCTGGATCTGAACCTGCCGGGTCTCTCCGGGCTGGATCTTCTGAGGGCTCTTCGCTCAAGAGCGAGTGACATGCCGGTGCTGATACTGACTGCACGGGATACAGTCTCTGATCGCGTCGCCGGCCTCGATTGCGGGGCGGATGACTACCTGGTCAAGCCTTTTGATATTGATGAACTCAGTGCGCGTATGCGTGCACTGTTGCGGCGATCGGCTGGCCGGGCGTCACCATCTATCGTTAACGGTGAACTCTCTATTGACCCGTCCACTCACCATGTCACCATGAAGGGCAGGGATATTACCCTTTCTCAACGGGAATTTGCCATTCTGGAGTTGCTGGCCGTCAACGCCGGGCGTGCTCTGCCGCGATCCCGCATTGAGGAGACGCTCTATGGATGGGAGAGTGATGTCGGCAGCAATGCGTTGGAAGTACATATCCATCATTTAAGGAAAAAACTTGATAACAAGTGGATTCGCACCATTCGCGGCGTTGGCTACATGATGGAGAAGCAATGAACTCGGTACGTTCACGCCTGCTGATTACATTATCGGGGGTTTTTCTTGCAGCATGGGTGATCGTCGGGATCTTTGCCTATATCGAAGCCAGGCATGAAGTCGAGGAGCTGTTTGATGCGGAGCTGGTTCAATCCGCAAAGTTGCTCTATACCCTTCTCGAAAGTGAAATCCGTGAAGATGAAGAGCTCCATTTCCTGACATCATCACATGGCACCATGCATGAGTATGAATCCTCCATCGCCTTCCAGGTGTGGAAAGGGGATCAACTGGTTGCCAGGTCGCAGTTTGCTCCCGGGAAACGCATCCAGGCGCCGGAGGGCTTCACGTTTTACACTTTCAACAATCAGCGCTTCCGACTCTTCTCCATACATGGAGATTCAGAAATCAGCGTCAATGTTTTTCAATCACTTGCTGTACGCGATGAGTTAACCGGCTATATTATCCGCAGTATTATCCAGCCGCTGTTTATTGCGCTGCCGATTTTGATGCTGTTGCTATGGTTTTTGATCGGTGCTGCGTTGCGGCCGCTGCAAAAGGTGGCAACAGAGGTGCGGGCGCGTCATCCCGAGGATCTCACACCACTGGAGAGCAAGCATATACCATCAGAAATCAGCATTCTGGTCTCCTCTCTGAATGCTCTTTTTTCCAGGCTCAGAGTCGCTTTTGAGCGGGAACAGCGCTTTACAGCCGATGCGGCGCATGAACTGCGCACCCCAATGGCGGCAATCAAGACCCAGGCGCAAGTCGCGCTGAGATCCCGTGACGGGGATCAGCAAGCCACGGCGCTGAAGCAAATCAATGCCGGTATCGATCGTGCAACACGCCTGATCGAGCAGCTACTGACGATGGCAAGGGTCGATCCGGAAGCCTCCTCCAAAAACTTCATCGATGTCGATCTCTGCAAGGTTGTTACACAGGTTGTGGCTGACCTGGCTCCCTGTGCCGGGGATAACAACATCGATCTCGGCATGGAGGATTGTTCCGTAGCAATCATGAAAGGCATCGAACCGGCGTTAATGACTCTGGCGAGGAATATCATTGAAAACGCCGTCAATTACACCCGCCGGGGTGGGAAGGTCAACGTTTCAGTCATGCAGCAGGATGCAGAGGTGGTGCTGCTCGTTTGTGACAATGGCCCGGGCATCGATCCGCAGCAGAGAGAGAGGGTGTTCGAGCGGTTTTATCGTGACGTCAACCACTCATCCACTGTGCACGGCAGCGGCCTGGGATTGTCGATTGTCAAGCGCATCGCTGATATTCACCATGCCCAAATTGTGCTCGATGAACCTGTTGAGGGAGATGGCCTGGTATTTAAAGTCGTATTTCCACAAGCCTGACTTTTACATCACTGAATGAAAAAACCGGCTTCCCGTAATTTACGGGAAGCCGGTAAGGGGTGGGAATGTTGTTTGTGTGACTGACGACTTGCGCTTACCTTTTCTTCAAGACACTGATGGTGATGGAGTCAGATGCTGTCGCACCCTGGTCATCAGTGACAGTCAAGGTCACCTCATAGGTTCCTGTTTTGGTGAATTTATGCGACGGACTTGCCTCTGTACTGAATTTCCCATCCATAAAATCCCAGGAGTAACTAGAAATTGCTCCATCGGAATCACTGGAGTCCGATGCATCAAAATTCACCGTCAGCGGCGCCTTGCCAGAAGTCACATCAGCATCAGTCACTGCTACAGGTAGTTGGTTCCCTACAGGCGGCGGCCCGGATATCGAGCCGTTAGTCAGTACAAAACCATGCACTGCGCCATTTAGCGTACCAGTACCAGCAATATCGCCATTATCATTAATCGCAGTGGCAGAAGTCAGAACCCAACCCTCTGCTGACATCAGAGTATGAAGGTCGGTTACTCCACCAGTCCCATTCCACATAACAGCATGATTGCCGGTAGCAGATTCAGAGTAACCGACAACCTCGTTGTTCTCATTGATATCATAAGCGTGGCTGTGTAAACCTCCTTCCAGAACCGGCAGGATAGTCAGATTATCCGTGAGCGCATCGTAATCATAAACAAAAGCCCGCGAATAAATAACGGGGGTTACCCTTGTGTTGTTTGCGGTAGTACCAGCTATCATATTGTTATCATTGATATCAACAGCACGCCCGCCGTAGGTAGGCAGATAGACGACGTCGGATAAATCATTCACGGTTACATTTGGGTCAATCAAAATAGCTGAATAAGTCGATAAACCGTAACGATATTTATAGCCGACAGTATAGCCGCTAGAGTTGATGCCGTTGAGGATAAATCTGTCCGCATAGACATCTTCACGTGTTCCCCGCGGGTATAGCTGAGCAATATCGTAGACGTCCCACTTACTGCCATTAAAGATTGCCGGGTTGTAAGGCAGTGATCTTGGCTGAAGCGGGTTTTTTCCCACTTTATATCCTGCTACCTCACCCGTCTGGTTAATTCCAAAAGCGCCGTAGCCACTCCATTGACGAGTACCAATAAATGCGCCGTCAACCGTGCTGCCGGCAATCAGCCCGGCATCATTCACAGCATTGGCGCTGGTTCCACCGTTGATAAGATCAAAGCCGCTGTTTGAAGACCAGCTGAAGGCGGTGGCTGGATACTGGTCCGTATTGTTGGAGCCAACAACGACCCCAAGATTATTAATTGCCTTGGGCTCCACATTTGCGCCAAGGTCAATCAAGTCGTATGCCATCGCTGGCGCACTCGCAATCACTCCCAGCAGCGCCGCCGGAAGTAAAGATTTGAAAAAGCCGTTAGCCTGTCGAATATTTCTGTTCATCGTTATCACCTTCAAATTCAAAAAATTGTAGGTGGCGATCATAAAGGGCAAAGCTTAAGGGAATCTTAACGGCTCTAAAAACAAAAGATTAGTTCTGAATAATCCTGCTATGCGCCTCTTGCCATGCCTTGGATACGAACAACGTTGTAGTGCGATAGCAGTGACGAACTCGTATATGCTGAATAGCGAGCCTCTTGCAAAACTCCGTCATTCCGGCAGTCTTTTAGCCGGAATCCATAGGTCTTGATCTGTAAGTGGTTGATTTACTGGATACCGGCCTTCGCCGGCATGACGTATTTGAGAGTTTTGCAAGAGGTTCCAGTTACAACTCTTTAAGGCGTCCTCGCGAAAACCCAGA
>JAUXDV010000046.1 GCA_030620735.1 Gammaproteobacteria bacterium | reverse complement strand
AAAATCCTGGGGTGAAGGCGGACCAAAGCTGGTCGTCAGAGAGATCCTCGACTCCATCGACCGCGACACACTGCTGGCTGAAGCAAAAGCGGATATCCGCCAGCGCCTGAAAAAGCAGGCGTGATTGCATGATGGTTTCACTGGAGGTACTAGGAGTTTTGCCAGAGGCTCACTATTGAAACTGTTTCTCCAGCAGCAAATGCTCTTGCTGTACAATTTTCACCAGCTGGTTGCGCAGTTGTATCGGGACCCGCTGCAACTCCATCACGCGCTCAACATAGGATGAGGTGGCATCCAGTGCATCCAGAATAGCGTGATGCACTCCCTCTGCCGGCAAGCCAAAGGATCTGCCAAGTTCGACAAAAAAGGCGCCATGATCGGCGTACGCAGATGGATCAAATGGAATCGCACTAAGCAGATTATGGCGCGGCCAGGCCCGCATGGGCGCAGGATCGTATATCGGCGCCAGCCGGCACTCATCCAGACCACCCAGGAGCGCGATATTATCCAGGTGCAGGTCGCCGTTTCCGGTTAGAAGCGCCATCAATATCCTGCGGTATAGCTGCTCTTGCGTATTTTTATCCAGCCTGGCCACCTGGCCCAGTTGCTCAAAGATGCCGCCGAGTTCATCGAGCAGAATATCTCCGGTTTCACGAAAATGGTGATTACCCGTTGCAATCACTGAAAACAGGGACTCCATCGGCACAGGCTTGCCATCAACCCGGTCAAAACGCTCTACGGCAAGGAAGTGAAGCCCATCATCATCGTAGCGGTGATATGCAGGAACCTCAAATCCCGCCTCACGATGAATCTCGAGACAGAGTGCTTCAAGATCAAGCAATCCCGCATATTCCGGTGGCTCAATTTTGAGGACTACATCCCGTTTATGCCTGGTTCCTGGAGGGTGAAAATTGGGCTTGCTATCGCCGGGTGTCATGGAGACCAGAAGCTTCGGGATCATGCCGCCAACAGATGGTGTCGGTCCCAGCGTCTCTTCGATGAGTTGTGGATCAAAATCGACATTTTCATCCAGTACATTGCGTTTCAGCATACGCCAGAGTTGGGAGCGACTGCTCTTGATTTCGACTACTGAATCAGCTTCGTATGAATCTGTAGAAGAGCGATACCATTGCCGGGCAGTGATATCATCCATGAATAGGTCAATGTGCCCGATACCGCCATGCCCACCCATAACAAGGAGTTGCCACTCCGTCTCCAGACCCGGTGGCGGCTCCTTTCCCGATTTGGCGCGTAGCATATCGAGGTAATGCCTGCGTTGAAGGTTGCGCGGGTTATTCCCGGGTATCAGGGTCAGCAGGCGGGGAAACACAGGTATGCGTTCACTGATGGGGTAGGTGACAGTGTCCGCTCCCCAAATCGAGCCATCGCCCAACAGGCAGAACCCTGTACGGCTGGATGCCAGGTACTCCTGCGTATAGGTAAAAGAAACCTGTTGGGTGGATAAAACCAGATTCCCCATTTTCTCCGGCGTACCAGAGAGCCGGGTCCAGATCACAGCATGCTGATTGCGCGCCATGCCTACTCCCCGGAAGAGTGGAAAAATGTGCCTGACTTGATAGCTTCAGCTGCTTTTTCCCTGGATCGTCTAGGTGTAAAAATCAACTCGAGATCCAGTTGTTTGCCGAGTTTCTCCAGGGTAGAAGCACGCATATCGCCCCGCTTCTTCGCCTTGCTAAGCCCCACGGCCGAGATGCCGGCCATCTCTGCAAGTTGAGACTGAGGCAGGCCGCGACTCTTTGCAGTTGAAAGTAGCTGATTGATTAAAGTCTGAATATGCTTTGACATTTAACTTTTGTTTAATTCTGTTGTTATGTATGGCATAAAGTATAGCAAAATTAAACGATAGTATAATTATATGTGGCGATTCAATGGTCTCAAGAGAAAAAAGGGTGGCCAAAAGGGCATTTCCGCAGTAAGTTTTCTATTCTCGGACAGGCTCCTTTAATTAGGCTTCCGGGCTTCCGTGCAGGTTTGACAAGCGAGGTGATCAGCGTACTATTTGAATAACAAAAATTGCTATTGAAGTTGGTATGAATGTCTCTCTTACGCCCCATTTTGATGAATTCATCAACCCTGAAAGCCCGAATATTGCAATGTCCGTAGCTAAGTAGCTATCCAAAAATAACTTACCGATCCTGCTTGCCCTGTTGTCCGTCTTCTACGTTCCACCTGAGTGTCGTCGAAGCAATTTGGCAAAAAGGGTCCTTACCCTCCAGGAATCTGTGTGAAGCACCTGAACAATCTGATGCTCTTGATGTACGCAATAGAACGAATTATTCATTGTCATCTCTTCCGGCAATTGATCCAGATCAATAAAACATCACTGACTCAAGGTTTTTCAAGGGATTGATGGAAAATCAAAAAGTTGGTCTGCTTTGTGCGTGTATGAGGGCAGGCTGTCGGTGTGTTGACCGGTTCGGGTGAACTGGTTGGGGTTTTAAAACACCGATTTAGTAACAATAAACCTGGAGGAAATCCTATGGTTGTACGAGTCACGACAGGGCGCGCTCTACTGGCCGCCACACTGGGACTTGGGTTGGCGGCTGGTGTGCAAGCTGCTGATAGTCCCGATATCGGGCCCTTGCCGCAGTTGGAAATCGACAAGGCGAAAGCCGAGTTGGGTAAACGTCTCTTTTTCGACAAGCGTCTCTCTGGCGATGCTGCTATTTCATGCGCCGATTGCCATGTGCCTGCCAAGGGCTATGCGAGTGAAAAAGCATTGTCGCCCGGTTATCCCGGCAACGGTCACTTTCGCAATGCTTCGTCGCTGGTCAATGTTGCGCACAGAAAGGTGTGGAACTGGGATGGCAGAATCGGCACCAACCTGAATGACATGACGCGTGAGATGCTTACCGAAGATTACATCATGAACATGGATATGCGTGTCATGCAGGAGCGCGTCAAGCAGGATCCCGTCTACGTGAAGATGTTCAAGGATGCCGGCTACGGCGAACCGTCCAACGGCTCCGTGCGCAAGGCGATTCCCGAGTATATGAAGACCCTGACTTCCAAAGGCTCTCCTTTTGATGCGGGCAAGATGTCCGACTCCGCCAACAAGGGCATGGCGCTCTTCAAAGGCAAGGCCGGCTGCGTCCAGTGTCACAATGGCTCGATGATGACCGATGGAAAACCGCATAACACCGGTGTTCCCGAGAACTTCGATGTCTTCATGGATCCCATGAACCACCAGGCGTTTATCGCATTCACCATGTTCCAGGGTATTCCCAACTACATGAATCTGAAGCGCGATCCTGGCTACTACAATATCACCCTGATGAAGGAGGATATGGGCAAGTTCATCACGCCTTCGCTGCGTGAGCTCAAATACAGTTCGCCCTACATGCACAATGGCATGATTGCGACTCTGGCCGATGTGGTCGAGTTCTATAACAACGGTGGCGGCAAGGACAGCAACAAGAGCGACAAGCTCAAGCCACTGGGCCTGAACGACCAGGAGAAGAAAGACCTGGTTGCATTTCTCGAGGCGCTTTCCGGCGACGAGTTGACCGGTCCCGAACACGTTTGGGATAAGCCCTTTCCGGCCAAGTACGAAGCCATCGAAAACTGGACGCAGGTCCGTAACTAATCGAGGATATTATGATGAGTGTTAACAAAATTGCTCCTACCCTCGTTGCTGCTGCAGTTGCGACTGTGTTGGCTGCCGGCAGTGTTCAGGCGGCCAATGAAGCGAGCGCTGCAGGAACGGCGAAGGCTGCTCCACCAGCTTTGGCTCCACTGGGGGAAGCTCCCATTCCACCCGACAACAAGAGTACTCCGGATAAAGTGGAGCTCGGCAAGATGTTGTTCTTCGATCCCCGCGTCGGTGGTGACGCATCCACCGGTTGCTCCACCTGTCATGAGCCGGATCAGGGTTGGGCATGGGCCGAGGATTTCTCCCGCGGTTATCCCGGCACGGTGCACTGGCGCAACAGTCAGTCCATTATCAACAGCGCCTATTTCCCGCGCCAGTTCTGGGCAGGTTCGGCCTCTTCCAATGAGAAGCAGGCAAAGGCGGCCGCCAAGGGCGGCGTAGCCGGCAACGGTGAAGATGACATCATGGAAGCGCGCATGGCGGTGATTCCTGAATACCGTGAGCGTTTCAAAAAGGTGTTCGGCACCGAATGGCCGCTGATCGATGATGTCTGGCTGGCTATCTCCGCTTTTGAGCGCACCATGAACACCACCGGAAAGTACGAAGTACCGCTGGATAAATACCTCAAGGGCGACAAATCAGCCCTGGATGAGCAGCAGGTTCGCGGCATGGCGTTGTTCAACGGCAAGGCCGGCTGCATCAACTGTCATAACGGTTCGCTGGCGACAGACCTCGACTATCACAATATCGGTATTCCGCCCAACAAGCGCTGGGAGGAAGATGGCCTGGCGCAGGTGACTTTCCGCTTCGAACAGTACGCCAAGGGGCAGACCGAAGAGGGTTATCGTGCGGCCAAGTCCGACTGGGGCTTCTACTACCGTTCCAAGAACAAATGGGATCGGGGCAAGTTCCGCACCGCGCCACTGCGCTATATCGAATACACCGCACCCTATATGCATAACGGTGTCTTCTACACCCTCGAAGAGGTTGTCGACTTCTATAATGCCGGTGGTGTTGACGAGGAGGGACGCACCACGCTGTTTCCCGAAAACAAGTCCAAGCTGATCAAGCCGCTGGGTTTGAGCGACGAGGAGAAAGAAGATCTGGTGGCATTCCTTGGCGCCTTCTCTGGTCCAGAGATCACCATGGAGAAGCCCAAGCAACCACCTTATGCACCTCTGTTTACCAAGGCTGAATTGGAAGCCGCACAGGAGGAAAAGTAATGAGTGACTTAATCAAAAAAGAGAGCAAAAAAGACGAGACTGCGGCTGACCATGGAAACTGCATGCTCAATCGCCGTCAGTTCCTGATGTATTCAGGTTCCGCAGCTATTGCAGCCAGCACCATTTCAATCAGTCTGCTGCCGGGCGAAGCCAATGCCAAGGCGCGTGTAGTGACCTATCCACGCAAGCTTATAGCTAAGCTGAGTGAGTTGAAAGAGAACCAGCCGCTGGATTTCAACTATCCGGATGATGGTAAAAACTCCCAGTGCTTCGTCGTCAAGATGGATGGAGCCAAAGCGGGCGGCGGCGTCGGCAAGCAGCGTGATGTGGTGGCGTTCAGCTACCTCTGTACGCACCAGGGCGGCCCAATGAACGGTAAATACCAGGCTGTTGGCGAGCACCGCGTACTGGGACAGTGTCCTTTGCACCTCTCCACCTATGATCTGACCCGGCATGGCATTATCGTCTCGGGCCAGGCTTACCAGAGTATTCCTCAGGTATTGCTGGAAGTGGATGGCGATGATGTCTACGCTGTCGGCATGATGGGGCTGTTGTATGGCCGTAACGAAAACCTGATGGAATCCTAGGAGAAAACATAATGGTAACTAAAGACTATATTCCCCAGGACAAGACTCCGCTGCCTCCAAAGAGCGCGGAAGTATTGACCACTTGCTGTGACTACTGCATCGTGGCCTGCGGCTACAAGGTTTATCGCTGGCCCGCGGGTACTCCGGACGGCGGTCCCAAGGCTGCAGAGAATGCCTTCGATATCGATTTTCCGACTGGCGCACTGCAGGCGTGGGTTGCTCCGACGCAGCATAACGTGGTGATGCACGAAGGCAAAGCGCACAACGTCATTGTCATTCCTGACAAGGACTCCAAGGCGGTCAACTTCGGCGGCGACTCCTCGATCCGCGGCGGCACCATCGCACAGAAGTGCTACAACCCCGACAAGCCTACCAGTGACCGTATGCTGTCGCCGATGATCCGTATCAACGGCGCACTGCAGCCGGTCTCATGGGATCTTGCGCTGGATGTGGCGACGGATCTGATGAAGTATACGGTCGACAAGTTTGGCGCCAACGCCTACGGCATGAAGATCTACTCCTATCAGTATGTGGAAAACACCTATGCAGGCTCCAAGTTTGCGCGTCGCAGCATGAAGACCGCCAACTGGACCATGCATGATACCCCGGCAAATGTCACCTCCACGCCGGGCTTCCGCGATGCGGGCTTCGATAACTTTGCTCCCGCCTACAAGGACTGGGGTGATGCAGAAGTTCTGATGATCTGCGGCACCGACCCCTATGAAACCAAGACCATGATCTTCAACCAGTTCATGAAGCCGGCGATCGATGCCGGTCAAAAGACCATCTGGTTGAATATCCGTGAAACAGCAGGTCTTGCCTATGCCAAAAGCAAAGGCAATGCGCTCTTTCTGCAGATCGATCCCGGCACCGACACGCCTGTTCTTGGCGCTATCGCCCGCGTCATCATGGAGAATGGCTGGGAAGATTCGGAATGGATCAAGAAGTGGGTCAACAACAAGTGGGAGTCCAGCTCCGGTTTCGGTCAGGGTACGCGTAACACTCCTTGGCAGTGGCGCACCACCTGGGGCAAGTTCCAGACCAAGGGTTTCGAGGACTACAAAAAGTGGAATCTCGAGCAGAAAGAGTATGACCCCAAGGTTGCGGCGGAAATCGCCAATATCCCTGTCGAGTCTATTTTGCAGGCAGCTGAGTGGCTTGCCAAGCCCAAGGCGGACGGCACCCGTCCCAAGACTTCGCTGGGTATCGAGAAGGGCTTCTACTGGTCCAACAACACCGGCAACACCAACGCCATCAGTTCGCTTGCCACCATCTGTGGAGCAGGCGGACGTCCGGGGCAGGTTGTAGGTCGTTTTGGCGGACACCAGCGCGGCGGCACCAGCGGTGGTGGCTATCCACGCAACAAGTCTGCACAGAAACGTCCGGGCCGTCGCCGTCAGGCGCTGGATTGTGATCGCTACTTCTACTCCGGCAACACGCGTTTCGCGCATGTCGTCGGCACCACCTGGATTCAGGCGATGTGCGGCTCCCAGGGACTGAATGACAAGTTCGAAGAGCTGGTTACCAACAATCCCAACCAGGTCAAATCATCCGACCGTGCAGAGATCGTTGCGACACTGAAGAAGCGTATGGACTCCGGCGGCACCGTGGTGCTGAACCAGGATATCTACCTGCGTGATCCCATCGGCGCCAAGTTTGCAGACATCGTGCTGCCGGCTGCCACCTGGGGTGAGGAGGACTTCGTACGTGCCAATGGCGAACGCCGTATCCGTCTCTACTCCAAGTTCTACGATGCGCCTGGAGATTCCAAGCCTGACTGGTGGATTTTTGCCGAATTGGGCAAGCGCATGGGCTTCGACGGCTTCGACTGGAAGAACTCCAACGAAGTCTGCGAAGAGTCCTCCCGCTACAGCCGCGGTAACCGCAAGTCTTACCACATGGTCAAGGTCGCCGCCCACGCGGAAGGCAAGACCCTGCATGAGAAGCTGCGTGAACTCGGCACCACCGGTATTCAGGGGCCTGCCTTCTACAACTACAAGACAGGCGAGCTGATGGGCAGTGAGCGGCTGCACAATACCGAGTGCACACAAGAAAAATTGGTGGCTGAAGGCCGTACCCAGGGCGCGAATATGGTCAACAAGAAAATGACCCATTTCAACACCCAGACCGGCAAGGTCAACTTGCAGAAACATCCCTGGAGCCTGTTTTCAGACTACTGGGAGTGGATGAAGCCCAAGGACGACGAGTTGTGGCATACCAACGGCCGCATCAACGAGATCTGGCAGTCAGGTTTCGACGATGTCGACCGCCGCGCCTACATCGCGCAGCGCTGGCCCGGCAACTTCACCGAGATTCATCCCGATGATGCCAAAGCACGCGGCATCGAATCCGGCGACAAGGTGATGCTCTACTCGGATCGCGTACCGGCCTTCAAGCAGACCATCAAGGGTGTGCATGGTTCCGACTTCAACTTCGCGGAGTTGATGAAGAACGGCTGGATCGAGCTGGACAAGGCGGCTGTCGAGGCGACGGCGATTGTCACGCCGCACGTGAAGAAGGGCGTCATGTACTCCTACTTCATCATTGCTGATCAACCCTCCAATGTGCTGCAGGGCAGGGTGCCGGATCAGATCAGCGGCAACTACAACTACAAGATGGGTGTCTCCAGGATCAAGAAAATTGGAGAGACAAAGTACAAGAAAGAGTTTACTCACATGTCCTTTGCACCAAGAAATGTAGTTTAATATCCTCCTTTTCGGAGCTTCAGGGGTGGCCGTTTGGCCACCCCTTTTTTGTGGGATAGATGATAATCGAGGTTCCGGGTTGCCTGTCGGATCTCATCTCCGGGCAGGATATGGCGGGGTAATCGTGGCATGGCTCTACCTCCTTGTATGTTGAAGCCCAAATCTATCAGGCCATCCATGTCTGATACTGCTGAGCAGCATACATTAGCGGGGAATTGAAATCGAGTCAGTTTCGATCGAGTCTGACCCCTTTGGTTGACCCCTTTGGTTGCTGAAAGCAAATTCCTATCCATGGCTTTGACTCTATGTCTATATGTAGTATAAACTAGTCACTAAATATAGTTAAGTCTGCCGGAGTCGCTATGGAGATGTCTGTTACAGAATTTAAGGCAAAATGTACTAAAGTCTTTCACGATATTGAGAAACAGAAAAAACCGGTGAAAATAACACGGAGAGGGAAAGTTATAGCAGTCGTTCAACCATCGACTCAATCGGATGTTACCCCGGAAAAATTTCTTGGTTGTTTGCACGACACTCTTACGTTTCAACAAGGCTGGGATGAGCCATTGGGAGACGAAGAGTGGGAGGCATGCAAGAGTGTATCTGCTTGATACAAATGTTTGGTTGTGGATGGTTGAAGAGCCATCGCATATTCCTGCCAAAATGAAGGATATTGTCAACAATGCAGATAATTATCCTTTTTCTCTCTCTGCTATCAGTGTTTGGGAAGTCGCAAAAAAGGTAAGTCTTGCTAAACTTGGACTCTCCGTACCCATTCAAGACTGGATAGATAAGGCGACAAATGAAACTTATATCCATATTCTGCCATTATCCGTTCAAGTATCGGTGGAATCCACTCAACTACCTGGCAAGTTTCATAAAGATCCGGCCGATCAAATCATTGTGGCTACAGCCCGTCATCACAACCTGACTATTTTGACTGCTGACAGGCTGATACAATCCTATCCTTTTGTAAAGACAGTTTAATGTAATACTGTTAAATTCTGGATTGTTTCAACGTATGATGACAGTTACTTTTGATTTAAAGTGGACCCCTGAGTCAAGACAATTATCTTCTGAGTTTAAGTTACACACTTGACCTTATTCGCAGCTGGACGGCGCTGCCCCGGTTTTGTCTTTGTTCCAGTTTCTATCTCTGCCTCTGAGTCTGTGCTCCAGCGCGGCGCCAAATTTATCCACAACCATTGCTCCACCGCCAACAGCTGACTGTACGCAGCAATGGCTAAATCATAAGTCCATAATTAATCTATGTGAACTTATCGCCATGTGGTATTAGAATAACGCTCACTAAATCAACGTAATTTTAATCATCATGACTAACAATTCAGAGAGTAATGCAGGCAATAGCGCTGTTTGGGATCATCATGTCAGCGTGCCAGATACACCAGACGGTTTTACAGTGAGGACCACTTATCCGACAAATCCTGATGGTGCGGAAGTGATGCTGGAGCGATGGGCTGCGGGCTCGTCTGAACCACCGCACTCGCACCCTGGTGACGATATGACAGTTGTGGTTGAGGGCAGGATGGCGATCCAGTTCTTCACAGAATCTGAAAATGGACTGGTCGAAGATGGTGATAAGCTGATCTTAAACAGAGGTGATAGCGGTTACATCAAGGCTGGCAGGATTCACGATGCCAGTTATCTGCAAGAGTGCAAGCTGGTTTATGTGCATGACAAGGCTTTTGGTTTTAAGCTTGAAGGTTAATGATAATCTGATGACGGCTCTAAAATTTTGAAACCCATCTCGTTCGATAATCGCTATATCAAATTAGGCGGCGACTTTTTTGTCGAGACACGTCCGCAGCCTGTGCAGAA
>JAUXDV010000179.1 GCA_030620735.1 Gammaproteobacteria bacterium | reverse complement strand
AGCCTGCCGCTCTCATCGGGTGATGATTACGAGCTTTGTTTCACAGTTCCAGCAGAGAAACAACAACAGCAGCTGCAGCAACTGGCGGCAACACTCGATTGTCCACTGACGCGCATCGGTGTGATCGAACAGCAGCCGGGTATTCGCTGTGTCAACGCAGAGGGTGCAGTGGTCGATGTCGAATCCGGGTATGATCATTTTACCTAACGTCATACCGACGAAGGCTTGTTACTCTTCGAATACTCCGTACATTTCTAGCGAGATCAAGTCTTTGACTGACGAAGCATGAATAAAAACATCATTATCTCTCGCCAAGACGCCAAGACCGCAAAGGTTTTTCTTGGCGAGCTTTGCGCCTTTGCGAGAGTCATGATTAAAATCTGACTCATTTGTAAATATGTGACTATTGAACTTCATGGCTCATAATTGATACCGCATTATTGTGCATACCAGCCTCACCTTTCCGCGCTTCGAAGAGATCCCCTACCATCGCGACAGCACGCTGTTGTTGTCAGCAGTGCGTGATCTGCGCTGGCCTGTGATGCTGGACAGCGGAAGTGATGATGGAGGCATGGTGGATATCATCGTAGCCGCCCCTGCTGTTACCCTGGTTACACATGGCAGGGTAACCACCATAGAAGAGAGTGGTCAAACGTCGCTTGAAACGGCTGATCCATTCGAACTGGTGCGCAGTAAGATGGGGGAGAGTAGTGAGGCCTTTTCGCCTTTGCCTTTTGAAGGAGGCGCCATCGGTTACTTTGGCTATGATCTTGCACGGCGCATCGAGCATCTGCCGCAGTTTGCCGAAGATATCGATCAGCTTCCCGGGATGATGATCGGCATCTACGACTGGGGCATCGTTGTCGATCATCAACGTCGCAAATGCTGGCTGGTGGGGCAGGGGAGGTTTGAGCAGACGAGGGAATTGTGGCCGCAGTTGCAACAGCGAGTGAAACGTAAAGCTGTGCGCCCTGCAGCCGAGCCGCTGAAAGCAGTCACTCCCTTTGTCTCCGCTGTCAGCCGTCATGCCTATCGGCAGGCATTTGATCTCATACAGGAGTACATCAGCGCGGGAGACTGTTACCAGGTCAACTATGCACAGCGCTTCTCCGCATCGGTCACAGGTGACGGCTGGCTGGGATATCAACACATGCGGCGGCATAATCCGGCCCCTTTCGGCGCCTACATGCTGCTGGATGGCATCGAAGTGCTGAGTTTCTCTCCGGAACGCTTCTTACAGCTGCGTCACGGCAACATCCTGACGCAGCCCATCAAGGGAACCAGGCCGCGCGGCGCATCTCCCGACAGTGATCTAAAACTTAAGGATCAACTCTACAACAGCGACAAGGATCGAGCGGAGAACCTGATGATTGTCGATCTGCTGCGCAATGATCTTGGCCGGGTTGCACAACCGGGATCCATTCAGGTTCCCGAGCTTTTCAAGGTAGAGAGCTATGCCACTGTGCATCACCTGGTCAGCGATATTACAGGCAGGCTGCGGCAGGGAGAGGATGCACTCAGCCTGCTGCGCGCATGTTTTCCCGGCGGATCGATCACCGGCGCGCCCAAGATCCGCGCCATGGAGATTATTGAAGAGCTGGAGCCGTACCGGCGAGGCATCTACTGCGGCGCCATCGGATACATCGGATTTAATGGCGATATGGACAGCAGCATCGTCATCAGAACACTGGTGCGCCGGGGAGACCGTGCGCACTACTGGGTGGGAGGGGGAATCGTCGCCGACTCGAATGCAGATGAGGAGTACCAGGAGTGCATGGACAAGGCCGCTGCATTCAGACGATATTTTGAAGAGCTTGAGACTTAACCACGAAATACACAAAATACACGAAAAAAAAGGATCATAGCAGGAATGTAGGGTGTCAATAAGCCTGCGCATTGCACCATAAATGGTGGGGTGCGCTACCGCTTACGCCACCCTACGGGACTCTTTTTTACCACAGATTTACACAGATAAAGAGATATAAAAATCTGTGTGCATCCGTGTTTATCTGTGGTGAAACAATCTTTTTCTACACAGAAATCACTTCACCCAGGGATAGGGATAACCGCCTGCCAGGGCGCGCGCCAGTTTTTTGTCATGTCCATAGACATCGTCATAGAAGAAGATTTTTCCATCCTGATGCACCACCACAGTGGTGTAGAGGACGAATACCTGGATATCTGATTTCAACTTGACGGTCGTCGCCTTGCCGGACTCCATGGTTTTTTTCAAACGCGCCTTTGTCCAGGTGTCGCCCTGTCCATCGAGTTGAGTAATATACTCAGCCATTCTCAGTGGCTCCTCGAGTCGAATGCAGCCATGGCTGTAGTCGCGCTTGGACTTGGCAAACAGGCTTTGCGCCGGGGTGCCGTGCATATAGACGGAGTATTTGTTAGGGAACATGAATTTCACCAGCCCCAGCGAGTTGTGGTTTCCAGGCGTCTGGCGAATTCTCAGCGAACCGTTCAGCAGACCTCTTTTGCTGCTACTGTTATAGGGGTGGCTGTTTCCCTCGCCATCGACGATTTCATAATGCTTCTTGCTCAGATACGAGGGATCCTTGTCCAGCTTGGGTATTAACTCCCCTTTTGTGATGCTGGTGGGGACATTCCAGTAGGGCGCCAGAACCAGGTGATTCATCTTCTTGTTGAATACAGGAGTCTGGTTGCGCGGGTAGGCTTTTCCCACCACAACGTTCATCTCCAGTTTTAACTGATATTTCTGCTCACCAACTTTGCGGTAAGCCCGGGCACGGAACTCCGGCAGGTTGACGATGACCGGGTTTTGTCCAAAATCATTGGGAAACCAGCGAAAGCGTTCCATGGCCAGAATAATCTGATCGACGCGTTTTTTCATCGGTGTATTGAGCTGGCGGAAGGTTCCCTTGCCAAGTACGCCATCCTGGTCGATGCCGTGCCTCTTCTGAAAGCTTTTGACGCCATTGATTACGGCGCCGGAGTAGCTGCTGCCCGATGGCGGCATTGATTTGAGATCACCAAGCTTGTGCAGCCTGTAGGCGAGTAGATTGACCTGCGCATAGGGGTCGCCAGGGTGAATCGTTTTACTGTCGGAGAGTCTTTCGGCGAGGCGCTGATCCCGTGCCAGTTTGCGGTATTTGGCCAGTGCTGGCAGCAGCACTCTGTATTGCGGAAGCTGCGGTTCAACCGAGTCAAGTTGCTGCCGGACATGTGAGGATCTTGTCAGTTTGCTGACGAATGATGGAAGGTTGATACGCTTGTCCGGTATGTCAAAATTATTGCTCAGGCTTTTGAAATCCACCCGCCCAATGCGCAGATCGGAGATATAGCGCATTACACCGACTGTGAGTGCAACATCTACCTGGCTGAGATTTCCTGAAACACCATTTTTCAACGATTTTGTCAGCAGTTCGCTGTCATAATCAACCGCATTGAGCCCCTTGGAACCGGCATGTCTAAGAACCTTGATAACGTCTGTTGCTTCTTTTGTCGGCTTGCCGTTGCGCAGCCACAGAGGTTTGAAGTTGTTGCTGGCGTAGAGTTCCTCAACATGGCCCCGGTAATCCGAAAAATCAGGCCAGTACATGGCCAGGTTTTTTCCTGACTTGACGATTTTCTCGATGGATGGGCTGGCGGCTGAGTATGCAGGAGTCAGCAGCAAGGCGAACGAGAGAATAAGAGTTAAGCAAGATAGCAGGAGGCGTTGCATCGATGGGTTCCTTGATGGTCAAATTTGGATTGTTTTGAAAGCCATGGAGTATAGCAATAAAAAAAGTTGGCAGTCATCAGTTTGCAGTTGTAAGCAAAACAAGAATTACATTCTTGAAGTGAAAAATAACTGCCAAGCGTATAGAATATGCACCAGTCAAATTTTTCACTGTTTTCACTTATTCAATCTACAGGAGATTATTCATGAAACTGATTCTTTTAGGCGCTCCCGGCGCAGGCAAAGGTACCGTTGCCAAGTTGCTCACAGCGATCGACGGATCCGTGCAAATTTCCACCGGCGATATCCTGCGTGCCGCAGTCAAGGATGGTACCGATCTTGGTAAGGAAGCACAGGGCTACATGACCCGCGGCGAGCTGGTGCCTGACGCCCTGATCATGGGCATCATGGGCGAGCGCCTGCTGGAAGATGACTGCAAGGCGGGTTTTCTGCTCGACGGATTCCCTCGCACCATCCCCCAGGCTGAAGAGTTGAAAGTGCTGCTGACCAAGCTCGGCATCGAACTGGATGGCGCTGTCAATCTGAATGTACCGCGTGATGTTATTCTCGATCGCCTGACGACCCGCCGCACCTGCGAAGATTGCGGTGAAATCTATAATGTGAAGAGCAACCCGCCCAAGGTTGAGGGTGTTTGTGACAAGTGCGGCGGCAACGTCGTACAGCGCGCCGACGAGACCGAAGAGGCTATCTCCAAGCGTCTCGATGTCTTCAATGAGCAGACTGCGCCCCTGGTTGGATTCTATACGGACGAGAATATGCTGATTGATATCAATGCGACATCGAGTGACATCGTGGTTGCTGATATCAAGAGTGCTCTGGGTATCT
>JAUXDV010000032.1 GCA_030620735.1 Gammaproteobacteria bacterium | reverse complement strand
ACCTTTTTCACGATGTGGTATGAGCTGCGCTGGGGCATCACTGCTTGCGTGCTCCTCACTGTGGCTCTGATCACGTTGATATTCTACTACCATCCATCCACCACGAATGCATCACCGTTTTTTCGCACGGTAACGATACTACCGGAGGGAGGCGGGCGAGTGGAAAAAGTGTTCGTCAAAAACGGTCAGCTGGTACAGGCTGGTGATCCGCTGTTCAGCCTGCGCGATTCCACGCAACTGGCTGCGGTGGAGGTCGCAGCAAGCCACGTCACGGAGATGGAAGCGGCCTTCGAGGTGACGCGCTCGGAACTCGCAGCAGCCGAAGGCATGATTAAAACGGCGAAAGGCTCTCTACAACAGGCTCAGAATGAGCTTCGTGTGAAGCAGGAGCTGCGAGAGAAAAATGCTGGCATCGTGAGTGACCAGGAGTTACAGCGACTGACTCACACTGTCTCTTCCAGGGTGGGCGCACTGGCTTCTGCAGTTGCCAATCAGGGGGCCGTGGCAGCCAAACTTTCCCTGGTATTGCCCTCACAGCAAGCCAGCTCCAGGGAGACTCTGGAACAGGCGGAGGTTGAACTAGAAAAGACTACCGTGTTCGCCGGCGTAAGCGGTCGTGTGCAGCAATTTTTTCTGCAACCGGGAGATTATGTCAACCCGATACTGCGGCCGGCAGGCCTGCTGATACCAACAGAGAGCGTGGAATCAGGACGCCAGATGGTTCAGGCGGGCTTCTCCCAGCTGTCGGCACCCGTGATCAAAAAGGGCACGCTTGCCGAGATTTCCTGCCTCTCAAAACCTTTTACAGTGATCCCGATGATTGTGGTCAACGTCCAGGATGTGATCGCGGCGGGCCAAGTGCGACCGACCGATCAATTGATCGATATCCTGGATCGCGCCCGTCCAGGCTCGCTGACAGTATGGATGGAGCCACTGTATGAAGGTGGACTGGACGGCGTTCTCCCCGGCACAAAGTGTATCGCCAATGCCTATACCTACAACCATGAGTTGATCGCATCCGGAGAACTGGGCGCGTTCGCTTCACTCTATCTCCATATGATCGACGCTGTTGGCGTTGTGCACGCGGTGATACTGCGCATCCAAACCCTGATGCTGCCGGTGAAGATGCTGGTATTCGCGGGACATTGAGGGATGGGAATTTGCTTTCAATGGATGCAGCGTCAGTGATCATCAGTCCGGCAAATCCTTCTTAGGCAACACCGTGGTGAAGCGTTATGACCATTTCACTCTTCTCCTTTCGGAAATCTAAAATGCATCATGAATGTAGGTCATATCTTCCGTGGTAAAGAGAACCTACTTCAAGGCGCTTTCACCAGCTCCCCCTCTCTACTCTCAGTAGAAGAAGTTAGGGTGAGGGGTCTTGGCCTATTGCTTGACGCGCATAATGAGGCTCTCAATGCCGCTCTTTTTCAGTCTTTTATGCAGGCTATACGCCTGTTCACGGCTATAGGGTCCGCTGCGCACACGGTAATAGGCTTTGTCGTTGATCGTGACTTTCTCAATGCGTGTTGTGATCCCATTCAAAGCAGAACCTGCCATCATGCGTTCAGCATCCGAGCGTGAACGAAAGGAGGCGAGCTGCATCTGAAACAGGCTTTTCGCATCTGTTTCGAGCGGTTTCACCACGGTTTCCGGCGCCTTTTCGAGCGGTGCTTCAGTGACTTTTTCTGCTGTGATTGCAGTGGCAGCAACCGGTTTCGACGCTACCGGGCGCAACGAGTCAGGCTGTACTTCCACCTCCCTGTCTGGAAGCACGTTGTAGAAGTCAAACTGGTGCAGCGCCACCTCTTGCTGCTGCCGGGGTGGCTGTGATTGTGTTTCTTCGTCTGCAACATTTTGTGGCGCCGCAGCCTGCTGCATCTCTCTTTTCGCATCTTCAAACCGCGCTTCTGCCGCCTGACTGATGGCCTCGTGATCCTTTAACCACATGACACCCATCACCAGGGCGCCCAGCAGCACTCCACCGGCAAACCACATCCATCCCGGCAGAGATTCCGAGCGATTATTATCCCTGCGCTGCTGCCTGGATATTTGCTCCTGCATAGGGCGCCGCACATAGGATTTGTAATCTGTCGCCATCACATACTCTCGGGCGCAGAGACGCCTAATAGGGCAAGGCCATTTTTCAACACCTGCCGTGTGGAGCGTATCAGCTTGATGCGCGCATCACGCAGCGCATCATCATCGACGAGGAAAGGGTGGGCATTGTAGTAAGTATGAAAATCGTTGGCCAGATCACGCACATAGTGGCACAACTGATGCGGCTCATGCTTCATCGCCGCAGCATGAAGCACTTCAGGATAGCGTGAGAGCGTGGTCAGCAGCGCCTGTTCGTGTGAAGTTGTCAACAACTCCAGATTGTTGTCCCCCGCTGTCGGAGTCACATCCAGTTGCTTCTCCTGCGCCTGGCGCAGCACCGCGCAGATGCGCGCATGCGCATATTGCACATAGTAGACCGGATTATCCGAAGATTGCGATTTGGCCAGCTCCAGATCAAAATCCAGATGCTGCTCCGCCTTGCGCATCACGTAGAAGAAGCGCGCCGCATCGCGCCCAACCTCCTTGCGCAGCTGACGAATAGTGACAAACTCGCCCGAACGGGTCGACATCTGCACCTTTTCTCCGCCGCGATAGAGGATCGCAAACTGCACCAATATCACTTCCAGCTGCTCGGGATCGCGTCCCAACGCCTGCAGCGAACCCTTGATACGGGGAACATACCCATGATGATCAGCCCCCCAGACATCGATCACCCGGTCGAAACCACGTTCAAATTTTTCCATGTGGTAGGCGATATCAGAGGCGAAATAGGTGGTCTGGCCATTGTCACGCACCACCACCCGATCCTTCCCGTCACCAAAATCGGAGGAGCGAAACCACATGGCGCCGCTCTTCTCGTAGATATGACCGCCCTGCTGCAGTTGTTCGATGGCGCGGCTCACCGCACCGGATTCAACCAGAGAGCGTTCCGAAAACCAGCTCTGGTAGCAGATACCGAACTTCTCCAGGTCGTCACGAATATCATCGAGGATGATCGTCAAAGCCCGCTGAAAAACGACCTCATAATCGTTGCTGCCGAGCAGAATCTTGGACTTGAGAATCAGCGCATCGATATGCGCCTCTTTATCTCCTCCAGCCGGTTCGTCGGCACAAACTGCTTCGAATACAGTTGCTGTGGGGTGGCGATACTCGTCACCATGCTCACGATGCAGCGCAGCGGCAATATCCCAGACATAATCCCCTTTGTAACCATTGGCGGGGAAAGTCAGCTCCTCACCCGCCAGTTCGAGATAGCGCAGCCACACCGAGGCCGCCAGAATATCCATCTGGCGTCCGGCATCATTGACATAGTATTCACTATGCACATCAAAGCCGATCGCCTGCAGCAGATTGGCGACGGTTGCCCCGATAGCAGCGCCCCGGCCATGTCCCACATGCAAAGGACCGGTCGGATTTGCCGAAACAAATTCAACCTGCACTTTTTTCCCGGACCCCGCATCTGAACGGCCAAACTCATCACCCTGCTGCAATATCTGCGGCACGACCTGAAAGCCGGCGGAAGCCGCAAGGTAGAAGTTGATGAATCCAGGCCCTGCAATTTCTACCTTTTCAATCAAACTGGAATCTGGGAGAGCTATTATGATCTTGCCAGCCAAATCACGCGGGTTGCTTTTCGCCTGCTTGCACAGCACCATCGCCACATTGGAGGAAAAATCACCGTGACCGGAGTCGCGGGTGCGTTCGACCATCGCCTCTACATGGAGATCAGAGGGCAGCACAGCCTCTCTCTTCAGCCGATCAAGCGCCTGCTGAACTATTTTCTGGATTTCATTTTTCATCGTTTTGAAAGAATATGGAAGATTATAGCTAGCGAGACCAAGTCTCAGACTGACAAGGCATCAAAAAATTTATTCTCTCGCCAAGACGCCAAGACCGCAAAGGTTTTTCTTGGCGAACTCTGCGCCTTTGCGAGAGTCATGATTAATATTCGATATTGTACCTGATCCGCAAAAAAACAGACTCGCAATGGTTAGGGATGAGGCATTTATAAAAATACCAATCTTGCTTGTCTTTTTGTCCGTGCTTTTCACCGCCACTCTGGTTTCATAGTTCACTATGCGCCCGACGTGGCGACGAAAACCACAAACAAAAATACTGCATATCCTGGCACTTTAATTTCTGCCTCATCCCTTACCTCTTTTCCGCTGGTGCGGTATGCTTGTCCAAATCAGATAAATGAAGCGAATGATTCAATCATGGAATCGAACTACGAACCCTCCGGTATCGAAAATCTGGCGCAGCAATACTGGAATGAGCAGCAGACTTTCAAGGCGGTTGAAGATCCGCAGCAGGAGAAGTTCTACTGCCTGGCGATGTTCCCCTACCCCTCCGGGAAACTGCATATGGGGCATGTGCGCAACTACACCATTGGCGATGTCATTGCACGTCATCAACGCATGCTTGGAAAAAATGTGCTGCAGCCCATGGGCTGGGACGCCTTTGGTCTTCCCGCTGAAAACGCCGCCATTAAAAATGACAGGCCGCCGGCGGAGTGGACCTACTCCAACATCGATGAGATGCGTTCACAACTGCAGCAACTGGGTTTTGGCTACGACTGGGATCGCGAACTGGCAACCTGCGATCCTGACTATTACAAGTGGGAGCAGTGGCTCTTTACCCGACTGATGGAGAAGGGGCTTGCCTACAAGAAGCGCTCTACGGTCAACTGGGATCCGGTTGACCACACCGTTCTGGCAAACGAACAGGTCATTGACGGCAAGGGCTGGCGCTCAGGCGCCAAGGTCGAAAAACGCAATATCGAACAGTGGTTCATACGCATCACCGACTATGCCCAGGAACTGCACGACTCCATCGACCAGCTTGACGGCTGGCCGGAAGCTGTACGCACCATGCAGCGCAACTGGATCGGGCGCTCGGAGGGAGTAGAGATGGAGTTTGGTCTCGAAGGCTCCGATAAAACCCTTACTATCTATACGACACGCCCCGACACCCTCATGGGAGTCACCTATGTTGCAGTGGCGGCTGAGCATCCACTGGCTCAACAGGCTGCTGCTGACAATCCTGCGCTGACCGCCTTTATTGACGAGTGCAAGCAGGGGGGCGTCAGCGAGGCTGAAGTAGAGACCATGGAGAAGAAGGGAATGGCGCTTGGCCTCAATGCGCTGCACCCTGTGACTGGTGAATCTATCCCCCTCTATACGGCCAACTTTGTACTCATGAGCTACGGCTCCGGCGCAGTCATGGCAGTGCCTGCGCATGACCAGCGCGACTGGGAATTTGCTCACAAATACGGCATCAACATAAAACAGGTGGTCTACCCTGACAACAGTGACTGTGGTGTCGAAGCGTGCGCCTACGTGGAGAAAGGGGTCTTGAAAAACTCGGGCGAGTTCGACGGGCTAACCTCCGCAGCGGCCTTCGATGCTATCGCCGGCTGGCTCAAGAAGCGCGGCAAGGGAGGAGTCAAAACCAATTTTCGCCTGCGTGACTGGGGCGTGTCGCGTCAGCGATACTGGGGCTGTCCGATTCCCGTCATCAACCGCGCAAACGGCGACTCAGACGCCACCGATGAATTCCCGGTTAGACTGCCTGAAGATGTACATGTCGATGGAACAGGTTCGCCGTTGAAAAAAATGCCGCAGTTTTACGACCTTGGCAATGGAGATCGGCGTGAAACAGACACCTTCGATACATTTGTCGAATCGAGCTGGTACTTTGCCCGTTACTGCTCTTTCGACAACGATGCTGCAATGCTGGATGAACGCGCCAACTACTGGCTGCCTGTTGACCAGTATATCGGCGGCATCGAACATGCCGTTCTGCACCTGCTGTATGCGCGTTTCTTCAACAAGCTGATGCGCGATGAGGGGCTGCTGCAGAACGACGAACCATTCACCAATTTGCTGACCCAGGGGATGGTGATTGCCGAGACTTACTTCCGCAGCAACGTAGATGGCTCAAAAGAGTGGTTCAACCCGGCGGATGTGCAATCCGACGGCAACATTTTTACCCTGAAGAGCGATGGTGAGCCGGTCATTTTCGGCGGCATCGAAAAGATGTCCAAATCGAAAAACAATGGTGTCGACCCGCAGCACCTGATCGACCGCTACGGCGCTGACACAGTACGTCTCTACACCATGTTTACAGCCCCGCCGGAGCAGTCGCTGGAGTGGTCGGATGAGGGAGTCGAGGGCGCATATCGCTTTCTACGCCGCCTGTGGACGCTGGCATACAAGCATTCCGGGGCGATCTGTACGGCAGGCGCCGGGCAAACTCGGGATAAAGCTTCCGCAGATATCCGTCGTGACATCCACACGATTTTGAAAAAAGCGCTGTTTGATTACGAACGGCAACAATTCAACACCGTTGTCTCAGCCTGCATGACACTGGTCAACGCCCTTTACAAGACTGAGGACGCCCAGGTGTTGCGCGAAGGCGTTGGCATCGTGCTGCAACTGCTTGCCCCGATAGCGCCTCACATGGCGCATTACTTGTGGAGGGAGTTGGAGTATGGCAGCGATATTCTGACAGCCGGATGGCCACAGGTCGATGAAGAGGCGCTGGTACAGCAGCACATCGAATATGTGGTGCAAGTCAATGGCAAGGTGCGCTCAAAAATCCAGGTTCCCGCAGATGCCGATCAGGCGATGGTCGAAACCCAGGCGCTGCAGAATGAGAATGTGCAAAAATTTATTGGTGATGCGCAGGTTCGTAAAATCATCGTCGTGCCCGGCAAACTGGTCAATATCGTTGCACCCGGATAGAGTTGGCGGCGCCTCTTTGCCTTTATGAGAAATTACATGATGATTTTCACAAAACACCTCCTCCTGCTCAGCATGCTAATCCTGCTGCTGAGCGGCTGCGGCTTTCATCTGCGCAACGCCCAGCCTCTTCCGGAGCACCTCAATCCACTCTATATTCAAGGCATGGAACAATACGACCAGCTCAACAGAACCCTGCGTGATAGCTTTCTCTCTGCAGATATACGCCTGACCCGTGACCGATCCGCTGCCGCCTCGATTCTTGTCATCAGGGATCATGGGCAGACACGTCAGGTGACCACCGTCGATAGCCGCGGCAAGGCGACAGAGTTTGCGCTGACGAGAAAACTGACCGTCAAACTGACTGACACAGATGGCAAGGTGCTCATGGATGAACGCACTGTCGGTGTGCAGCGCGACTGGATCGATGTCGGCAAAGATGGTCTGGCAGGGCGCGTAGAAGAGAGTCAACTGCAACAGGATATGCGCAGGGATCTCGCACTCTCGATTCTACGTGTGCTCGGCTACGCTCTGCAATGAAACTCCCCCCCGGTCAGCTGCACAAACACCTGCAACAGGGCATCGCTCCAGTCTATCTGCTGAGCGGCGACGAGCCGCAGCAACTGCTCGAATGCGGTGACGCCATTCGCCACTCTGCGCGCAGCCACGGCTATGACGAACGCCAGGTCATGGAGGCTGTCACACACTTTGACTGGGGCAGTCTGGCAACCGAAGCAGCGAGTTTGTCGCTGTTTGCGCAGCGCCGCATCCTGGAGCTGCGCATCCCTTCCGGAAAACCCGGCAGGGAGGGCGCCAAGGCGATCACCGATTACCTGGATTCGCCTCCGGAAGATACCCTGCTGCTGATCATCCTGCCCAAGCTGGATAAAAGCCAGCAGAGCAGCAAATGGTTCAAAACCATCGATCAATCCGGCGTCGTGATCCAGGTATGGCCGCTGAAGGCGGCAGAGCTGCCCCGATGGATTCAAAACCGCGCGCAACACCATGGCTTGCAGCTGAACAGGGAGTCGATTCAGTTCCTGGCGCAGCAGACCGAAGGCAACCTGATGGCTGCCGATCAGGAGATCGAGAAACTGCGCATCACCCATGGCGTCGGCAATATCACATTGCAAGATGTCGCCACATCTGCCTCCGGCAGTGCACACTTCACAATTTTCGAGCTGATGGATGCCGCCCTTGCAGGAGAGACTGCAAGAGCGCTGAAGATGATCCGCACCCTCAAGGCCGAAGGCACACCCGCACCCGTGGTGCTCTGGTCTATAGCGCGTGAAGTGCGCCTTGCCGCCAGCGTAGCCGAAGCCCTCAGCCGCAAAGAACCGCCTGCAGCTGTATTTAAACGGCAGAAGCCCCCTGTCTGGCAAAGTCGTCAGCAACTGCTCACCAGCGGAGCGCACAGGCTTCCACTGCAACGCTGGTACGGCCTGATCAGGAAGCTTGCCGAAGCAGACCAGGCAATTAAAAGCAGTGGCGACCCGTGGATCGTCATGGAGGAGATTCTGCTGGGAATGCGAGGGGGGAAGTTTTAGGTTTTAGAGTTAGACCAATTCACCACCAAACATCCTCTATCTGGTGTAAAATCCCATCATAACTCGCAGCATTGCGAGTTCGTCCAAGCCAGACAGGAGCGCCATATCTCTACTCCAGGCAGCCATCCGATGATCATGCATAACGACCCGATAGCTCCGGTTATCTTCGGCGTTACGCTGATCCTGATCGCCGCACTGATTGGCCGTTACAGCGCACGCTACTTTAATCAACCCACTGTATTGGGTGAACTGCTGATGGGCGTGGTAGTCGGAAATCTGCTCTACCTGTTCGGCTATGACCTGATTGTCATCCTGCGTGAAGGCATCGCCTGCACCAAGATTGTACAAATCGTGATGTCGGGAACCCCTGTTTCCGAAACCATCACCTCGGTCATGGACCCGCAAACGGCCGCTCTCTTTCTTGAGATTGCACGCGGACCTCATGGTCAGGAGTATCTCTCCATTGCACAGGCTGTCGACATCTTCTCCCGCTACGGTGTCATTTTCCTGCTGTTCCACGTGGGTCTGAATACCTGTGTTGAAGAGCTCAAACACGTCGGCATGAATGCCATCCGGGTTGCCCTGGTGGGTGTGCTGCTGCCTTTCTCCCTGGGTTTTATGGTGACCTGGTGGCTTACCCCCGAGGCTTCACATGCGATGCATATGTTTCTGGGCGCCACACTTGGCGCTACCAGCATCGGCATCACTGCCCGCGTACTGCAAGACTTGAATGCAACAGACTCCAAAGAGTCTCATGTAATCCTCGGCGCAGCTGTGATGGATGATGTACTGGGACTGGTGATGCTCTCCATCGTTTCCGGGATCGTGGTGACCGGCAGCATGGAGATCAATAGCATCATCCACACCATCCTGCTTGCGGCCCTCTTCATCAGCAGCACACTGCTTCTTGGCCCGCATATCATTCGCCTGCTGATTCGCCTGCTTTCCAAACTCGATGTCATGGAGGCAAAACTCTTTATCTCTTTTGTGTTCGTTATGCTGCTGGCATGGTTTGCCAATCTGGCAGGACTCGCCACCATTATCGGCGCTTTTGCCGCTGGATTACTGCTGCATGAAAAACATTTTTCTGCATGGGGAGGAGACCACCGCCGTCAGAAATACTCAATTCAGGAGTTGTTTGCCCCGCTCGAGAGCATCCTGGCGCCGATCTTCTTTGTATTGATGGGCATACAGGTCAAACTGGAAACCTTCCTCGACTGGAATGTCGTATTCCTGGCATCCGGCCTGCTGATTGCAGCCATTGTCGGTAAGGTGGCGGCAGGCCTCGTTGCTGGAAAACAACTCAACCGCCTTTCCATTGGCGTGGGCATGATGCCGCGTGGTGAAGTCGGCCTGGTTTTCGCCGCAATAGGCAAGACCCTCGGCGTCATCGACAGCGCCATGTTTTCAGCCGTGGTGCTGATGGTCATCATCACCACACTGGCAACCCCGCCTCTGCTGAAAATCACCATGAAGAGGGGCATGCATGAAGAGAGTGATCCACGCGGAAAAAAGATCAAGCTGTGCGAGTAGGGATTTCCAGGCTCATGTAGAAACAAAGTGATGGCGCTGTTGCTGCATCTGCTTGAATCGGAACGACATCAGCAGCAAACCTGCAGGATCTGTATACTTATCGAACATTAGCATTCGTTAATGCACCAATAGTGTGCACTACTGGCCCGGGTCCTCCCCGCCCCACCCGACCACAGCATTTGGCACGCTAATTGCTTGGTAATTACTAAATCGTTTTTCATCACAGTAATTCATATATTCAAGGATTCACCCTGGAGTTTTTCTAATGAAAGAGAATCTGGTTCTTATCGGCAATGGTATGGCGGGCGTGCGCACCCTCGAAGAGGTGCTCAAGCTCGAGCCTGAAAAATATAACATCACGGTTTTTGGTGAAGAGCCCTACGGCAATTACAACCGTATCATGCTCTCTCCGGTACTGGCGTCAGAAAAGACCATCGATGAGATCATGCTCAATGACGAGCAGTGGTACAGCGACAATAACATCACCCTGTACAAAGGCATCAAGGTGACAGAGATCAACCGCGCCAGACGCGAGGTCATCGGTGAGGACGGAACAACAGCCCCCTACGATCGCCTGATCATTGCCACTGGGTCGACTCCCTTCATGCTGCCGATCCCCGGCGCAGATAAGTATGGCGTTATCGGTTTTCGTGATATTGGTGATGTCGACACCATGCTGGAAGCCTCGGAACACTACAAAAAAGCCGTCATCATCGGCGGCGGCCTGCTGGGACTCGAGGCGGCAAATGGCCTTATGAAACAGGGCATGGACGTTACCGTGGTGCACATCATGGACAGGTTGATGGAGCGGCAACTCGACAAGCCCGCCGCAAAGATGCTGCAGAAATCCCTGGAGTCACGCGGCATGACCTTCCTCATGGAGCATGCCACCGAAGAGATCCTCGGCGATGATCGCGTCACCGGCCTGCGCTTCAAGAACGGCACTGAGATCGAGGCCGATCTGCTGGTGATGGCCGTCGGCATCAAACCGAATTTCACGCTTGCACAGGAGTCCGGCCTGCACTGCGAACGCGGCCTCGTCGTCAACGACACCATGCAGACCTTTGATCCGCGCATCTACGCCGTCGGCGAGTGCGTGCAGCATCGCGGCATCGCCTACGGCCTGGTTGCACCGCTGTTTGAACAGGCGAAAGTCGCCGCCAACCACCTGGCTGAGCATGGCATCGGCCGCTACGAAGGCACAGTCACTTCGACCAAATTAAAAGTGACAGGTATCGAACTCTTCTCTGCCGGCGACTTCAGCGGTGATGAACACACCGAAGAGATGGTGTTCCAGGATATTGCCGGCGGCAACTACAAAAAACTGGTGGTGCGCGACAACAGGATCATCGGCGCTGTGCTCTATGGCGACACCATCGACGGCACCTGGTACTTCCAGATGATGAAGGATGGAACCGACATCTCTGAATTTCGCAACACCGTCCTTTTTGGCCAGCATCACCTCGGTGATTCCGGTCATGGAGACGAGACCCGCGTCGCCGCAATGGCCGACAGCGCAGAGATCTGCGGCTGCAACGGCATCTGCAAAGGCGACATCGTCAACGCCATCACCGATAAAAAACTCTTCACCCTGGATGATGTTCGCGCCCATACCAAGGCATCCGCCTCCTGCGGCTCCTGCACCGGCCTGGTAGAATCGCTGCTGGCGCACACGCTTGGCGGCGACTACGAGGATGCGCCCAGCAAGAAGCCGATGTGCGGTTGCACCGATTTTACCCACGATGAAGTCCGCAGCGGCATGATCCAGCAGCAACTCAAAACAATGCCTGCTGTACGTGACTTCTTCGAATGGAAAACCCCGGACGGCTGCCCCGCCTGCCGCAACGCGCTGAACTACTACCTGATGTGCGCCTACCCCGAAGAGTACGAGGATGACAGCCAGTCACGCTTTATCAACGAGAGAGCCCACGGCAACATCCAGAAAGACGGCAGCTACTCGGTGGTGCCGCGCATGTTCGGCGGCCTGTGTACACCCTCGGATCTGCACGCCATCGCAGATGTCGCAGAGAAGTATAATGTGCCTGAAATGAAGGTCACCGGTGGCCAGCGCATCGACATGTTCGGCATTCAGAAACAGGACCTTCCCGCCATGTGGAAGGATCTCAGCGAAGCCGGATTCGTTTCCGGACATGCCTACGGCAAGGCGATGCGCACCTGTAAAACCTGCGTCGGAGACACCTGGTGCCGCATGGGCACACAGGACTCGACGGGCCTGGGAGTCAAGCTCGAAGAGCTCACCTGGGGATCCTGGATGCCGCACAAATACAAGCTGGCGGTCTCCGGCTGTCCGCGCAACTGCGCCGAAGCGACGATCAAGGATTTCGGCGTGGTGTGCGTCGAATCCGGCTACGAACTGCATGTCGGCGGCAACGGCGGCATCAAGGTGCGCGTCACCGACTTCCTCACCAAGGTCGACACCGAAGAGGAGGTGCTGGAGTACTGCGGCGCATTTTCTCAACTCTATCGCGAAGATGCCCACTATCTCGAGCGCACGGCTCCCTGGGTCGAGCGCGTCGGTCTGAAGAAGATCAAGAAGGCGATCATCGACGATGAAAAAAATCGCAAGGCGCTGCATGCGCGTTTCCTGATCTCACAGAAGCCTGCGCAGATCGATCCGTGGAAAGCGCATGC
>JAUXDV010000164.1 GCA_030620735.1 Gammaproteobacteria bacterium | reverse complement strand
ATGATGACTGCAAATGTTGCCAGGATAAGCAGCACCAGGTAACGGGGCTGCGCCAGCAACTGCTCCACGCGCTGCATATAAACCCCAAGATGTTGAATCACGCCCAGCAGACCATCGCCGCTGCCCTTGAGAATCAGATGCTCTTCGAACCAGTGCATGGCATTGGCGGTTTTCTCCATCGTCCTGCCGGCGAAGCCGCGGCCGCGGCCGATATTGGTGACCCACTGGCTCTCCCCACCACGGGTCAGGCTGCTCTGCTCATTCGGCAGTCCGGCGATGCGGTTGACCACTTTGTCATCGAAGTCCAGCAACTCTTTAGAGAGCGCAGTGACCGGACGTATCAGCAGCCATTCGGCCAGCTGATCGAGCCACAGGCGCTGCAGGGCGGCAGTGTAGAGGGGCTGCTGTCTTGCCAGCCATGCTGGAACCGGGCGCGCGCTACGGCTGACCATGTGCATCAGCCCCGGTGAAACCAGAAACTGGTAAGCGCGCCAGATTGCATGCAGCGCCAGATACCATGCTGCAAATTCAAACCAGCCAAGCCCGCAGCTGACGAACATCAAACCCACCTGGGATGTGGTGGAGAACATCAGCGAGCTCTTGACATCGGTCTGCACCAGACCGCAGAGCCATCCGTAGAGCGCTGTCAGTCCGCCGATGAACACCAGCACCCACATCATTACCGGCGTCTGCTCGATCAATGGCTGCAGGCGAATCACCAGGTAGACGCCGGCATGCACCATCAGCGAGCCGTAGAAAATTGCACTGGATGGCGTCGGCCCCTCGAGCGCCTTGCTGATCCAGGCGGAAAAGGGGAGCTGCGCCGACTTGGCCAGTGCAGCCACCAGGAATCCGGCGATCAACATGCCCCGCATCAGCGTCTGTTGGTCACTCTCAAGCGATGACAACAGCGTCCATTCTGTGGTGCCGAACAACGACACGGAGACAAACAGTCCCAGAATGAATCCGGCATCGCCAATTCTATTGGTGATAAAGGCATAGTTGGCATTTTGTGTTGCCGTGTTGCGATCGATCGCATATCCAATCAACAGGTAAGAGCTGACACCGGCCAGCTCCCAGCCGACAAAGGTGAGCACACCGCTGCCTGCCAGCACGATCAGCAGCATCGCCGAGGCAAACAGGCTGAGGATCATGAAGAAGCGCTGAAAACCCGCCTCGCGGTGCATGTAGTTCACCGAAAAACGTATCGCAATCAGTAGCAGTAGCGCAAATAGCGTTCCAAATGCAAGTCCCAATCCATCCAGCAGCAGACTGATGGCAATAGTGAACTCACCACTGTGAAACCATTCGCCATAGAGTAGGTAGCCGGGAATGCCGTCAATCATGGCGTGAAAATCCAGCGCCAGCATCAATACAAAGGAGCCGGCAATGGCGCCGAGCGCAACCATAAATGTATGCCGCTCTCCGCTCTCACCCCGATTGACTCCCAGCACAAAGCCGGCGCCGATCCATGCGGCCGCCAGCAGCGGCAGCAGTGGAACCAGCCACGCGATCTGATTAAGCATGCGCCGCCTCCTGTTTCAGCATCACCGGCTGCAGCGGCTGCATATGCCCGTCGTACCAGTCCGATGACTGCTCGACTGTCTGTAGTGGTTTCACTTCACCATTCCAGGGAATAAAACCCTGCTGCGGATCAAACAGCGAGATCTCCCCGCTGTCGGGATCGATCGCAGAGACCAGCAGCCAACCGTTGCCGATCAGCTGCTGCAGCGGCGGCTGGCGCTGATAGACTTTTGTCAGGATCTCGACACTCGCCTCCACCAGCACATGCAGGCGCATCGCCTCGTGAATCTCGATCATCTGCCGCGGCAGGCCGGTGCGCAGATCCGAGTTTGCGCCCTCCATGACGCCGAAAAAGCCGGTCACATTGTGCATCACCTTGGTGCCGCAGCCGAAATAGTCATTGTTCACTGTTGAGAAGTAGTATTCGAGATTGATGCCTGCGCCCACGGGGCCATTCGAGAGCAGCAGCTGTTCGATGATGGCGCCATCCGCATCCGTGGTCGGATCATAGGAGATCAAAAATGTGCGCCGGTCCAGAAATAGCCCCTGGCTGACCGAGCGGCGGCCGATGACTGCCGAGGCATTGGTTGCATGCCCCAACTCCGGACGCGCCTGGCTGAAATCAAACGAGCGCCCGGCAATATGTGAAACTGCCCTGGCGAGCGATGGTTTTGTTGGCGCTGAGGCAAATTTACGACAGCGTTCATGCGCCGAGAATTCCGCCGCCTGCGCCACTTCGCTGCGCAGCTGCTCAAACTGCTGATGAAACTGCAGCGGCATCATATCCACATCAAACCACTCAATCTCTTCACTGCCGGTATTGTGATAGGCGCCGACAAACCACACGTCGTCCGCAATATCGACCCCCTGCTCCTGCAGCAGGGCGCGGATTTGCGGACGGTTGGCCATCTGCGCAAAAGCGCGGGCATTGGGGCCGCTGTGGTTGCCGCTGCAGGCACCGCAGTTATAGGCGGATGCATGCGGGTTATTCTCACTGCTCGAGCCATGGCCAAACAGCACCACAAATGGCGCAAAACCCTTCGCCAGGCCGATGGTGCGCAAAAACTGAGCAACATTCTGCGCCTGCTCCCGGTCAGAAAAACCATGCCGGTTGCTCTCGACCGTGCCCTCCGGGGATGACTCTTCTGCGGTCAGCGCCAGAGTAGTCGGTACTTCAAGGTCGATCTCCTTCCGCATGGATGCCGAAAAACGGCCAAACTGCAGCGGCGCAGCAATCTTGCCCACCAGCGTCGCCAATGCCGCCGGCGCAGAGACAACAATCGCAAGCGTGGATGAGAGCAGATTTCTGCGCACCTCCTGGCCGAGGAAATTTTTCACCAGTATGCGTTTGCGATGACGCTCCCTGTGCTGTTGATAGAGTTCAGCAGCGTTTTTCCGGGGTATCTCATCCAGCTCATGCGACGGCGTTCTGACAACCGGACACAGCGGCGTCACTTTGTCGTCATCCAGCCCCTTCCAGTTGATCACGGTATTGTAGAACGCGGCCGCCCCGAGCGTCTCCAGCTCAGAATTCAGCGCCTCGAGGTGCCGGCGGATGCCCTCCTCCCGATCATCCATACAAAAGATCAGCTGCCCCTGAGGCCGCTGCTTGCGATTTTCCCAGCGGCCACGCCGGTGATTGTTGCTGATGGCATTGAGAAACTGGTCGCGGTAGTTGATCTCATAGGCCTGCAGCCACACAAAACCCGACTTCTGCTCATCGAGCCGCTGCAGACAATCAAAAATTATTGCCATCTGCTCTTTTTCCAGTAGCAGAACACTCCCGGCATCCATTCCCAGACTCTGCGCCAGGCGAAACAGCTGCCAGCCGTGTCGATAAGGAGTATGGCATCCGGGACGATCATAGGAGGGGCTCTGCTGCCAGTTCCAGATCATATCGGCTACGATTCTCCATGGGGCATAGTCTTCATCGAGCCTGGAATCCTGCTCGGCAAGGCGCTGTGCGCGATTGCTGAGGAATTCAGGAAGGCGTTTGTTAAACAGTGTGTAGCGTACAAAGAACTCAGAACGGCGACTGCGGAAATGCCAGCGAATCGTCGGCAGTGTCGCCTCGATGCGCCATTTACGCCGCGTCAGGCGCTGCGCATAGAGACGCTCCAGCACCAGGCGCACCGCCAGGTAGTCCAGCATATCGATCGGAGCAGGCTGCCCCTCGTAATCGGGATGCAGATGACGCCACAGAAACATTCCCGACCATCCCGGCAGCTCCAGCGCCAGCCTCTGCAAATAGCCTTCCCATGCAGCTTCCTCCAGACCAAGCTGTTTCAACTCAACGATGATCGCCTCAAAAGGATCATCCGGGACCAGCTGCAGCTGATCCTGCCAGTCAGGCATCTGTGAATCATACTGAACCATGTCCTCCATGGAACTTTCACGCCAGGCATGGAAGAAGCCCCCGGCGCTGTCGCCATTGCGCCAGGAGGCAACTCCCTGATCGAGGCAGGAGGCCAGATGCCGCAGCAACGCCGGACGATAGTCATCCAATACATCATGACCCGTCAACACCTTCAGCAGGCCGCGCAGGGTGATCTCATCACCAACCTGACTCCACAACTGCGCTTGCAGATGATCCGACTCCTTGTGAACCAAACGATGCAGCAGCAGGTTGTCGACTGATTCCACCTCTTCTGATTCGGCAAGCGTGGTCAACAACTCCTCTGCATACTCTGCAGACATGTCGGCTAGCTCTTCAGGATGTAAAAATTGCTGATCGATCTCCAGCACCTGCATGCAGGCTTCCCACAGACCGGCTATCGCTTCAGCTTCGCTGCCGCCGTTTGCCGACAGCAGGCTGTCGCGACTGTGTTGCGGAATATCCGGCTGAAAACTTTTCAGCGCATTCTGCTCCTCGATCTGCCAGTTCAGCTGACAGGCGGTGACGCTATTCAATGGATGCAGCATCGCCTGCAGGTAGATGTCACCACGTGTGAGGTTCTGAGTGATCTGCTGCTGCGCGTCGAGGTCAGTGTCAGCATCGATCACGGCACGCAAATCCTTCTCCAGGATACGACCTTTTTGATAATACTCCCTGTATTTTTGCGCCGGTTCATAGCCATAGGCCCCGGTGAGCTCATGCACGGCTTTCAAAGCATCGGGAAATACCAGGTGCTCAAAACCATGCAGGGTATTGTGGTGCACGAAATCCTTGATCGGCGCCTGTCCGGGCAGCACATGTTCGAAGTGCTCGATCAGATGCTTGAGCCTGCTGCGGATATCCTGCTGTTTGTCAGTATTTTTCATGACGGGGAAGTATTAGGTTTTATGTTTTAAGTTTACAGATGCGCGCCAATCGACAGCAAGGTTAGAACTCAGCATACAAAAACCTTGCCTCTCGCCAGGACGCAAAGCTTCCGCGTCCTGCT
>JAUXDV010000282.1 GCA_030620735.1 Gammaproteobacteria bacterium | reverse complement strand
GATCGATGTCGAGATCCGCTACATCGATGAAAGCGGCCGACCGCTCTCAGCACAACAGTTCGTCGAACGCCTGATGCTCAAACTGCCGGGGTTGTTTTCGTCGGCCGAGGAGCTGCGTGAAACCTGGTCAGATCCGGACAAAAGGGAAGAGCTGATTAAGAAACTGGCGGAGGTTGGTTTTGACGCCGGGCAGCTCGCCACTCTGCGACAGATGTTCGAGGCAGAGCAGTGCGACCTGTTTGACCTGCTGGCCTTCCTCGCTTTTGAACAGCCGATGGAGACACGGCGGGCACGCGCCGATGCGACCCGGGAAAACTCTGCATTTTTCGACCAGTTCGAGCAGCAGCCGGCGCGTGATTTCCTTCACTTTGTGTTGAACAGCTATGAGAAGAGCGGTGTCTCGGAACTGGCCCGAGATCGTATGCCCGGCCTGATCAAGATGTCACAACTGGGAACGACCCGCGATGCCTCCCGTGCCTTCGGTGGCAGCCCCGTGCAAGTGCTGACCGCTTTCAGGCAGTTGCAGCAAGAACTTTACCGTCACCACGCAAGAGCTTGACTCGTAACATCTTAATAACCCTGTGGAGGGAAGCATGGTCGGGACCAGAATCACTCAATGCGCGAACTTTTAGAGAAGTCACCTTGACTCACCACAGCTTAATGCTTACACTTTTAGATAAGTAAGGTAAATTAAATTTGTAAGGAGGGGGTATGCAGGCAACCGTCACGGCCAAAGGCCAGATCACAATCCCCAAGGCATTGAGAGAGCAGTTGCACCTCTCCCAGGGGGATCACGTCGAATTTATCCTCGAAGAGGATGGTGTCGTACGCATGTTGCCGCGTCTGGCGTCGGTGAAAAATCTTAAAGGGATGCTGCCAAAGCCTGACAAGCCGGTTTCACTTGAAGAGATGGACGAAGCCATCGCCACTGCGGTCACTCATCGATGACCGGTCCTGTATGATCGGATTGGATACCAACGTCCTGGTGCGCTATATCACCCAGGATGACCCGTCCCAAAGCGTCATAGCAAGCCGGCTCATAGAGACCCGTTGCAGCAAGGCCAACCCCGGGCGCATCTCCCAAATCGTATTGTGCGAGCTGGTGTGGGTGCTGCGCAGGGCTTATGGCTATGAAAAGAGCCAGCTGATTGCATTGCTCGATCAGATCCTCGTCACGGCGGAACTCGATATCGAAAACGAAGAGCTGGCCTGGAAGGCGCTTGCCGCGTGGCGTGATGGAGCAGCAGACTACAGCGATTACCTGCTCGCTCTCGCTAACCAGGCCGCCGGATGCGAATGCACCTACAGCTTCGACAGCAAACTTGCCCGTGATGCAAACGTGGCTATCCCGAAATAGGCTTCTGCTCTCATGTCACTGCAACAAAAAATCGACCGCATCACCGACATCCTGTGCCGCGACGACGGTACCTTCAGCTGCTTGCTATTAACCCATGCACATGAAGAGCTTGAAAAGTGACGGTTGAAATCATCGAGGTTCTACGCCGCTCCGATCAGGGGATAACGCGCCCTTTCATCTGTCGTGGTGATGATGGTGAGACATACTTTGTCAAAGGAATTGATGCCGGACGTCGCAGCCAGATTTGTGAGTGGGTTGCAGGGCGACTGGCTGTGTTGCTGGAGTTGCCATTAGCCCCTTTTGAAATCGTTGATGTTCCTGAGGAGTTGTTGGAGTCGAAGATTGGCCTCGATTTATCTGGACTTGGAGCAGGACCGGCCTTTGGTTCACAGGAGCGTCGAGTAACAGAGCTAACGATATCGGCTGTAGAGCAGGTCCCGCAGGAATTACAGCAGGATGTGATTATCTTCGACTGGTGGGTGCGTAATGCTGATCGCTGTCTGGGTGAGCATGGTGGGAATCCTAATCTGCTATGGGATCCGGGTAAACGTGAACTGGTGGTGATTGATCATAATCAGGCTTTTGACTTTAGCGCAGATCGCGAGGATTTCTACAATCATCACGTCTTCTGTGCGCAATTGCGAGAGCTATCCGGTGACTTCTTTCGTCGCACCGAATACAATGACAGATTCTCATCAGCTCTTGGGTCATGGTCTCAGATCATTGCGGAAATCCCTGAAACATGGTGGTATGTGGATCAGGAGATGACCGTGCCAGTGGATTTTGACGCCGAAGCAGTCTATAAATTACTTATTGGATTTGAACACGAAGAGTTTTGGAGCTGGAAATGAAAAAGACACTTTGCCAATACGCCATTGTACGCTTCGCGCCTTTTATCGAGACGGGTGAGTTTGCCAATGTAGGCATCATCATGATGGCTCCCACTGCGCGTTATTTTGGCTTCAAGCTGCTGACAAGACGCTATGGGCGTATAACGAAGTTCTTCAAGGAGCTGGATGCAAAGGTTTTTCGTTCAGCCATGAATGACTTGAATGAAGAGTTGGAACGGGTTCATGGTGTGCTCAAGGCGCATGGCTTCGATCGGCGTCTCAAGGAGAATGATATCGAGTTTGCCAATGGCATCTTTGCCGAGGTGCTGCGTCCTCGTGAATCCATTGTGCGTTTCAGTGAACCACGCGCAGTGCTGGCTGATGAACCGAGAGAGACGCTAAAAGAGCTGTTTGCCTTTTATGTCCAGCGTGATTTTGTCACCAAAGAGTACCGGGAAAAGGTGCTTGAGAAAGGTATGCGCAAGCTGCTCTGCCAATCAAAACTTGGAGAAAAATTTCAGCCCGAAAGTATTGGTGATGACGAATTTCATGTTGCCTTCCCGTTTGTTGAAATACATGATGAGCTACCGACTAAAGTCATCAAGCCGCTCAACCTGGCGCAAGAAGACTCCACCAAAATTCTTGAGCATGGTGGAAAATGGGTGTTCCGTATGCGTGAGCTGAAAAAACGCCACGTCCTGCCAGAG
>JAUXDV010000326.1 GCA_030620735.1 Gammaproteobacteria bacterium | reverse complement strand
CGGCAGTTTCGCCTGCAGGGAGACAGCGTGGCTGCTGATATCGAGCAGGCTGATCTGGTGGTCGTCAATACCTGTGCAGTGACCGAAGAGGCTGTGCGTAAATCACGCCGTCTCATCCGTCGTGCGCAGCGCTCCAACCCGCAGGCCAAGCTGGTCGTCAGTGGTTGTTACGCATCTCTAAACCCTGAAGAGAGCAGCGCTCTTCCCGGTGTCGATCTGCTGGTGGAGAACCGGGACAAGGAGAGATTACCGCAGTTGGTGGCAGAGAAGATCACTGTTGCAGCCATGCCGCTGATTGCCACGGAACCCGCTGAAAACCCACTTTTCCGCCGCGGCCGCCAACGCGCTTTTATCAAGGTTCAGGATGGCTGCCGCTATCGCTGCACCTACTGCATTGTCACCGAAGCGCGCGGTGAAGAGCGCAGCCGTCCGATTATAGAGATCATCGATGAGATCAATGAGCTGCACGCGCAGGGGATTCAGGAAGCAGTGATTACCGGCGTGCATCTGGGCGGCTATGGCAGTGAATTGGGAGTCGACCTCTCTGATCTGATCGGCGCTATTCTTGAGCAGACAACAATTCCCCGTCTGCGACTTGGCTCGCTGGAACCCTGGGATATCCCCGACGGTTTCTGGAAGCTGTTTGACAACAAGCGCCTGATGCCGCACCTGCACCTGCCGCTGCAAAGCGGTACAGATTCGGTATTACGGCGTATGGCGCGCCGCTGCAAAACGGCAGATTTTCACAGACTGATGACGGATGCGCAGCGGCAGGTTCCCGGACTCAATATCACTACTGACATCATCGTTGGCTTTCCCGGTGAAAGCGATGTGGAGTGGCTGCAGACAATGGGTTTTTTGCGCCGGCTGCAATTTTCACACATGCATATCTTCGCCTACTCCCCACGCCCCGGAACCAAGGCGGCAGGACTCCCTTCACAGGTTGATAGCAACACCAAACGTCAGCGCAGCAAAGCGCTTCATCAACTGATGGCAGAGATGAAATGCACCTCGCTGGAAGCCGCACTCAATCAATCTGTCGAAGTGCTTGTCGAGAGCAGAGTCACACATGAAGATGGCGACTGGTATGTTGGTTACACACCGAATTACCTGCGCATCGGTTTTCCTGTTGCGGAAAAACAATCCTCCATGGAAAACCGCATAGTCAGTGTCGAGATCACTGCGGTTGATCATCAAAATGGCAGGTTGACAGGTCATGTTGCATGACCAATTCGTGAAATCTCAATAACCCCGTATGCTCGATTCTGCATAGGATGTGCAGCGGCACGAGGCGCATCAATATCTGCGCCAAATCGATGCGCTTGGCCTACATGGATGTTGGTCAGGGGCATGAGCAGGACGCGGAAGCTTCATTTCACTCAGCAGCATCCTATGGGCGCTATCTTGCACGGAGTTATGAGTTGTAACGAAAAAAACCGCTGACTCATTGAGTCAGCGGGTTTAATTGAATTGGTCGGGGTGAGAAGATTCGAACTTCCGACCACCGCAACCCCATTGCGGTGCGCTACCAGGCTGCGCTACACCCCGAAAAGTGAGACGGCATCCTACGTTGAGGATGCCGTGATGTCAATCGGTTTGTGGTCCCGGTTGTCTAACGCTTGAGAATCTGCTGAATCTCTTCCAGCTCAACACGCAGCTGGTGAATCAGCTGCAGACTCTCATGGTGATCCTGCTTCGCCGCGTCTCCCGACAACTGCTGCCTGGCACCGCCGATGGTGAAACCCTGCTCATACAGCAGGCTGCGGATCTGGCGAATCATCATTACGTCATGGCGTTGATAGTAACGGCGATTTCCCCTGCGTTTGACCGGCTTGAGCTGTGGAAACTCCTGCTCCCAGTAGCGCAGTACATGGGGTTTAACCACACACAATTCGCTCACTTCGCCAATCGTAAAATAACGTTTTCCCGGAATGGGAGGTAATTCAATGTGCGCTTCACTCGCGTCCAGCATAGCCTTCAACCCTCGCTTTTAGTTTTTGTCCAGGCCGGAAAGTGACTACCCGTCTTGGTGAGATGGGTATCTCCTCTCCTGTCTTCGGATTACGTCCAGGGCGCTGCTTTTTTTCGCGCAAATCGAAATTACCGTAGCCTGACA
>JAUXDV010000208.1 GCA_030620735.1 Gammaproteobacteria bacterium | reverse complement strand
AATGAACTCAATACCGTGCTGACCAATGTCGGCGTCACCTTCATCGACTTCAACCGGGTCAAATTCGGCAATAATCAAATCCAGCTGATCGTGGATCTGCAAAAGAGTAAGCCGATTGGTTTCATCGAAAACTATGTCTCCCCTATCGTGAGTCTCAAATTCTCTCGTGAAGGCAGCCGTGAGCGGCCAACCGGGGAGATCATCAACGATATGCGTGAACGTATGCTGAAACTTCCCGGCATCAGCAAGCTCTCTATTCTGCGCCCATCGGGCGGACCGGAAGGCAAGGATATCGAAGTGGGTATCGCCGGTGAACAGGTTGCTGTACTACAGCAGCAGGCACAGAAACTGACCACATTTTTGCAAAAAATCCCCGGGGTGCATGATGTGCAGCATGATATGGAACCCGGAAAATTGGAATACCGCTACCAGCTCAATGAACACGGCAGGCAGCTCGGGCTCTCCCAGGAGAATCTGGCAAACGCACTGCGCACCGGCTTTCTCGGTCTGGAAGTGACGCAGGTCAACTGGCGCAACAAGCGCATTCCGGTGCGGCTGATCTACCCGCAGTCGATTCGCCACAGCAATTTCCAACTCGAACAGTTACCGATCACACTCGATGACGGTCGCACCATCTATCTCGGTGATGTTGCAAAGATTGAAAAAAGCCGCGGTTTCGACAGCATTCGCCGCCGCGATATGCAGCGACTGGCCACGGTCTCTGCCGACGTGGACGCCAACATCATCACGCCGAACGAAGTGGTGGAGAAAATCGATGCCGAATTTGCTGACCTGGAGGAACGCCTGCCCGGCTACAGCCTGCTCTATCTCGGCTCCAAGAAAGAGGCCAACGAATCGATGGCCGGCATGAAAAGGGCCGGAGTGATCGCGCTGTTCGTCATCTTCTTCATTCTCGCCGCACTTTTCAAGTCGGTGCTCGACCCGTTCGTGGTGATGATCTCGATTCCCTTTGGACTGATCGGCGTCATCATCGGCCACCTGTTGTTCGGCATCCATATCCAGTTTTTGTCGATGATCGGTTTTCTGGCCCTCTCCGGCATTGTCGTCAATGACTCCCTGATCCTGGTCGACTTTGCCAGAAAACTGCGCAACAGCGGCATGCATCGCATGGACGCCATGGTCGAAGCGGGGCGCATGCGTATTCGCCCGATCATGCTCACCACCATCACTACTTTTCTTGGCATATCGCCGCTGATCTTTTTCGCCACCGGGCAGACCGCCTTTCTGGCGCCCATGGCGATCAGCCTTGGTTTCGGTCTGCTGTTTGCCACCGGGCTGATCCTGGTTGCACTGCCGTGTTTTTATATGATTGCCGATGATATGCGACAATTCAGCTTCACAATGTTGCACCGATTATTTCACACAGAGAAGAGTAATGCCTGAACGCCTCTCCCAGCTCAATGACTGGTTATCCAATGACTGTGGCCTCAACGGCTACAGCATCAAACCGCTGTTTGGCGACGCCAGCTTTCGCCGTTATTTTCGCCTCACCCTGGCGGATGGCGCCACCCGTATCGCCATGGATGCGCCACCACCGCAGGAGGATTGCCGTCCCTTTGTCGATATCAGCAAGCGCCTTGAAGCCGCCGGGGTGCATGTACCGCACATCCATGCAAAGGATCTGCAGCAGGGGTTTTTGCTGCTCGAAGACCTTGGCGACACTCTCTATCTCTCTCAACTCAATGATGAGACGGCGCCCCGGCTCTATGGCGACGCACTTGGTGCCCTCTCCGCCATGCAGGCCTGCACGAACATTGATGATTTGCCGTATTATGATGAGGCATTGCTCGGCATGGAACTGGAGCTGTTTCGCGAATGGCTGTGTCAACAACACCTTGGACTCACTCTCACTGACGATGAGAGCCGTATGCTGGGTCAGCTGTTCACCATGCTGATCGACAATGCACAGCAGCAGCCGCAGCATTTCGTGCATCGCGACTACCATTCGCGCAATTTGATGCTGGTCGCAAGCCATGGCCCGGGAGTCATCGATTTTCAGGATGCCGTCATCGGGCCCATCACCTACGACCTGGTATCGCTGTTGAAGGACGCCTATATTCGCTGGCCGCTTGAACAGGTCGACAGCTGGGCCGAAGGCTACTGTGAACTGGCGATTCAGTCAGGCCTGATGCCACAGGAGGATGAAAGCAAATTCCAGCGCTGGTTTGACCTCATGGGCGTGCAGCGCCACATCAAGGTTGCCGGCATCTTCGCCAGGCTGTATCGGCGCGATGGCAAAGAGGGTTATCTCGATGATATTCCGCTGGTGCTGGAGTACGTCATGGAGATGGTCGAAAGATACCCTGAACTGAATGCATTGGGAGTGTTCATCACTCAAAGGGTTAAACCGCATCTTTCATAAAGAGTCACACATCGGTAAACTGTTGCTGTGACAATAAACTCCCACTATCGAAAAATGGATGTGAACTTATGAAAACCAAAAACTTATTTAAGGGCTTTGCCGGCCTGATCGCTGTATCACTGCTCTCTCCACTGGCAGCTGAACCTGAAAAACAGGCTGAGCCGGTCGCGCGTTCCGTGACTGTCATCGATCATGCCGAAAATTACCGGGATGCCTGGATTGGATACAGTGACGGCACGGTTCAATATTGCCTTGGCGGTGGCGATTCAGCCGGGCCAACCTGGGCAAGCTGTTCCGAGGCAGGAAATATTCCGGATGTGGCAGTCACCGCCATTGCCGCTGACGGCAAGTTTCGCGAGGCCTGGGTGGGCTTTGCCAATGGCGAACTGTATCGATGCAAGGGAGGAGCAGATCTGCAGATACCCTGGACCAACTGCAACAAAACCCCTGTGACTGTCGTTGAAAAAAAATAACGCTCGGAGCCCGTACTCAACCTGCTATTGCCTGACTATCGTCTATGAAAATCATCCCTCTTATTAGCATTATTCTTATTGTGACCATCAGTGGCTGCACCACTGTTCCCGAGCATCGTTCTGTTCCGGAAAACCTCATTACAGAGGTTGAACTTGCAGAAATTACGAATGCGCGTTTCTGGGGTGATGAACTGCCCAAATTCACCCGTGAGACACTGCTGAAAATGTCGCATGCGGAGGCTCGTCAAAACTTCTCAGGAATCTATGCCAAACCGCACAACTATCTTGCTATCTCCGGAGGCGGAGCTAACGGCGCTTTTGGCGCCGGTTTACTTGCAGGCTGGTCAGCAGCGGGAACCCGCCCCGAATTCACCATGGTGACAGGAGTAAGCACCGGCGCCCTGACTGCTCCATTTGCATTTCTGGGATCCGACTATGATGAACAACTCAAGAAGGTCTTCACGACTACATCAACAAAAGACATCGCCACAAAACGAAATGTCATCGCTGTCGCATTTGGTGACTCGATGGCTAAAACGGATCCATTGAAAAAGTTGCTGAAAAAATATATTACAGAGGAGATGATCGAAGCCATCGCCACCGAGACAAAAAGAGGGCGGCGTCTGTTTATCGGCACAGTCAACCTGGAGGCAGGGCGTCCGGTCATCTGGAACATCGGCTCTATTGCCGCCAGCAACAGGGAGGATAAAGTCGAACTGATCCACAATATCCTGCTTGCTTCAGCATCTATTCCTGTTGCATTCCCCCCGGTTACTATCGCTGTCGAGGCCGATGGCGTCATCTATGATGAACTGCACGTTGATGGAGGCACCGGATCACAGGTATTCGTCTATCCGGCGGCACTTGACTGGCGAAAAATCACAAAAATACTCAAGGTACAAGGCAAGCCCAACGTATACGTCATCAGAAACTCATTTCTGGATCCGAACTATCTTGGTATGAAGCGTAATCTTCTGCCCATCGGCATACGCACCATCGACTCACTGATCAGAACCCAGGGTATCGGCGATCTCTACCAGATCTATGCATTGACGAAACGGGATGGAAATGAATTTAATCTCGCTTATATCCCCTCGGATTTCATCGAAAAGCCTCTGGAGGGGTTTGATCCAGTCTA
>JAUXDV010000129.1 GCA_030620735.1 Gammaproteobacteria bacterium | reverse complement strand
CGCCGCTGATACATCAGCATTCACGCGCTCCCGCGAGAGCAGCATCATCGCCAATGATGCACAACAGCCGCATGCGCTCACTATTTTTGGCGGCAAGATCACCAGCTACCGTGTGACTGCCGGCAAAGCATTGCAAATATGTAAGCAGACACTGGAAAAACGCACCGGAATTGCCGATACAGCCAGGCTCAAGCTGGAAGCCTGATGTCTGAACTCTATCTCGGCATCGATCAGGGGACGCAGTCGAGCCGTGCGATTGTTTTCAATCACCAGGGAGAGATCGTGGCCAGTGCGCAGCTGGCCGTTTCACTGCTGCGTGACGGAAACCGTTGTGAACAGGATGGCAGCGAGATCCTTGATTCAATCAGATCTGTTATCACCTCCGTCATCGAACAGATTGGAGATGACCCGGCTGGCGACAGCAGCATCAAAGCAGCCGGACTTGCCACGCAGCGCTCCAGCATTATTGCCTGGGATGCAGAAACAGGCCGGCCGTTGTCTCCACTGCTGAGTTGGTCTGACTTGCGTGGAGAGGAATTCATTGCCTCGATCAGGGAGCAGGAGTCTCTGATTCGTTCGCGCACCGGACTGCCGTTGACAGCCTATTACGGCGGCAGCAAGATTCGCTGGCTGCTGAAACACAATGAAGCTGTCAGGCGGGCGCGGCGACAGCAGCGCCTGCGCATCGGGCCGCTTGCCAGCTTTCTTCTGTTCAATCTGCTGAAAGGCGCTCCTTATGTCGTGGATCATGCCAATGCTCTGCGCACCCAGTTGTTGAACCTGCATCAACTGCAGTGGGATGCGGAGTTGCTGGACATCTACTCTGTATCGCTGCAGCTGCTGCCTGAGGCATGGCCGACGCATGCTGATTATGGTTGCCTCAAATTGGGAAATATTGCGCTGCTTGCGGTCAATGGTGACCAGAGCGCCGCCATGCAGGCAACGACTCCCGATGATGAAAACGGGGCATTGGTCAATGTTGGAAGCGGGGCCTTTATTCTGCAGCCAACGGGGAAGCGGCTGTTGCGCAGCGGCAATCTGTTGACGGGGCTGCTTCGCAGCAGCAATGAGAACACAGAGTATCTGCTGGAGGGGACGGTCAATGGCGCAGGCTCTGCGCTCCAGTGGCTGGAACAAAAGATGCCAGCAGGGGAGGGCGTCGATCTTGATCATGCGCTGGACAAACCGTTCTCAGATGCGCTCTTCATCAACGGCATCGGCGGTCTGGGATCTCCATTCTGGAAACCGCTCGACAGCGGCTTCTGGTCAATCAGCAGGAAGTGCATGATCAATGATTTGAACACTATCGATGACAACCTCCAGGGGCTGGTTGCAGAGAGTGTCCTGTTTCTGATCCAGGCCAACATCGACGCCATGCAGGAGCTGGGAAGAGAGCTGCATCAACTCACAATTACAGGCGGAGCCGCCCGTTCCAATGGTTTTTGCCAGCGTCTGGCGGACCTCTCCGGCCTGGAGGTCGTGCGTCCGCAAGTCGTGGAAGCCACGGCCAGGGGAGTAGCCTCCGAGGCGGCTGGTGCAACCAACCAATGGAGCAGCCATATTCATGATCAATTTCACCCACGGCAAGATGACGTTCTGATCAGGCGCTATCACATATTTTTGACGTTGATCTGAGAAAAACCGGTGCAATGCGCTCCACTTATTGCACCCTACGGGTTCAACTCATTTATTAACCACAGATACACCCAGATAATGATGACTCTCGCAAAGACGCTAAGCTCGCCAAGAAAAACCTTTGCGTTCTTGGCCTACATGGATGTAGGTCAGGGGCGTAAGCAGGACGCGGAAGCTTTGCGCCTTGGCGAGAGAAAATAATCTCTTTCCCTCGTTCCCACGCAGGAGCATGAGAACGAGGGGTAGCATTGGCAAATTATTTCTGAAAGAGTTCTAACAGGCTATAATCCAGCAAGTTTTTTCACATCTGCACTCCGTAGACCTGACAACTGGAATATCTTGATGCGCGGCCACGGCCAACATGTGACACAAACCGATCGTGCAAACGAGCACTTCAGCTGGCGCAGCCTGCAGGCGGTAACCCCGTTTCTGTGGGAGTACCGCGGGCGGGTGCTGCTGTCGCTTGCATTTCTGATCCTCGCCAAACTCTCTCTTGTCGGCATCCCCCTGATGCTGAAGAAGATTATCGAACAGTTTGAAAACAGCCCGCAAATGGTGGTTGCCGTTCCGCTCGGGCTGATTGCCGGATATGGCCTGCTGCGCCTGTTTGCATCACTTTTCAATGAACTGCGGGATGCCGTCTTCGCGAGGGTGAGATATCACGCCATGCGGCGTCTCTCGACACAGGTGCTGCAGCATCTGCATGGCCTGTCGTTGAGTTATCACATGGAGCGCCAGACAGGTGCCATCAGCCGTGATCTCGATCGCGGCGCACGTTCCGCCAGCACCATTCTCAACTACATGGTCTTCAGCATCATCCCGACTCTGGTTGAATTCCTGCTCGTGGGAGCTGTGCTGCTGACCCTCTATGACATCAAATTTACCCTCATCACTTTCGGCGCCATCGCGGCCTATTTTCTCTTTACACTGGCAATCACAGAGTGGCGCATGGAGTTTCGCCACAAGATGAACGAGCTCGATTCCGAAGCCAACAATCTGGCTTTCGACAGTCTCATCAACTACGAGACGGTGAAGTATTTCGGCAACGAGGCCGCTGAAATGAAGCAGTATGACAATCTGCTCGGCGAGTGGGAGATGTGGGGCGTCAAAACCCAGACATCCATGTCGCTGCTGAATTTCGGCCAGGGAGCAATTATTGCGCTGGGTGTCACGCTGATCATGTGGTACGCCGCCGCCGGTGTTGCGGCCCGCGAGATGGGCATCAGCGACCTGGTGTTGTTGAGCGCACTGATGATGCAGGTCTTTATGCCGCTGGGTTTTCTCGGCATCGTCTATCGACAGATCAAATATACACTGGTGGATATGCAGCGGCTGTTTGACCTCATGCACAAGCAGCCCGATGTAGAGGACGGCGATGAAGCAATGCAGTTATCTGTTACAGCCGGTGAGATTCGCTTTGAGCATGTCGATTTCTACTACCAGCCGCAGCGCCAGATTCTTTTCGATCTCTGTTTTGATGTCAAGGCAGGCTCCAAGGTTGCCGTTGTCGGTCGTTCCGGCGCTGGAAAGTCGACACTGGCGCGGCTGCTGTATCGTTTCTATGATGTTAGCGCAGGAAGGATCACTATCGACGGGCAGGATCTGCGTGATGTCACCCAGCAGAGCCTGCGCTCCGCCATTGCGATCGTGCCTCAGGACACGGTGCTGTTTAACAATAGCATCTATTACAATATCAGCTATGGCCGCCTGGAAGCCTCGCGAGACGAGGTGGAGCAGGCGGCGCGCATGGCGCACATTCACGATTTTATTCAGCAGCTGCCCGAGGGCTGGGAGACCGTCGTCGGAGAGCGTGGACTGAAGCTCTCGGGTGGGGAGAAGCAGCGAGTCGCCATCGCCCGCGCGATTCTCAAACGTCCGCGCATCCTGATCTTTGATGAAGCGACGTCATCGCTCGACAGCGGCACCGAACAGATGATTCAGGAGACACTCTCCGAGGTCGCTGAAAACCATACCACGCTGGTAATCGCCCACCGTCTCTCCACCATTGTCGATGCGGACAGCATTGTGGTGATGGATCAGGGGCGTATCGTCGAACAGGGAACACACCAGCAGCTGCTGCAATTGCATGGAAATTATCACAGCATGTGGGAGCTGCAGCAGCAGGAAGAGCAGGAGTCCGGGATATGAAAGTCTACCTGGTTGGCGGCGCCGTTCGCGACACCCTGCTGAAGCTGCCGGTAAAAGATCGGGACTACGTGGTCGTGGGCGCCACTGAGCAGCAGATGCTGGAGCAGGGTTATCAACGTGTCGGCAAGGATTTCCCTGTCTTTCTGCATCCTGAGACAAAAGAGGAGTACGCTCTAGCACGTACGGAGCGCAAGAGCGGTCACGGCTATACGGGATTTACTTTTGATGCTGAGCCAGGGGTGACGCTGGAGCAGGATCTGCTGCGCCGTGATCTGACCATCAACGCCATGGCGATGGATGCAGACGGCGTATTGATCGATCCCTATGGCGGCGAGCAGGATCTCGAGAAGAGAGTACTGCGGCATGTCTCTGCAGCATTCCGTGAAGATCCGGTGCGCATATTGCGTGTGGCGCGGTTTGCGGCCCGTTTTGCAGAGATGGGTTTTGAGATCAGCACAGGCGCCATGGTGCTGATGCGTACCATGGTGGAGCAGGGCGAGGTTGATTATCTTGTGCCTGAACGTGTGTGGCAGGAGACTGCGCGTGCATTGGCCGGGCCTTCTCCGCAGCGTTTCTTCGAGGTGTTGCGTGAGTGCGGCGCGCTGGAGGTGCTGTTTCCGGAGATCGCAACACTGTTTGGTGTTCCGCAGCCGGGCCTGCATCATCCTGAAATCGATACCGGCGTGCACACCATGATGGCGCTGCAGCAGGCAGCAAGGCTCAGTGAAGATCCGCGTGTGCGCTTTGCTGCACTGCTGCATGATCTCGGCAAGGGGAGAACCAGCCCGACACTATGGCCGCGCCATCATGGCCACGAAGCACGCGGGCGCGCACCGGTTAATGCACTCTGTCAGCGCTTCAAAGTCCCATCGGACTACTGTGAGCTGGCGCGCCTGGTTGCACAATACCACGGCCATTTCCGCCGTGTCACAGATGAACTCAAAGCATCGACTATCGTGACGACACTGGATGCTGTGGATGCCTTTCGCCGTCCACAACGTTTTGAGCTGTTTCTGCTTGCCTGTGAAGCAGACCTGCGCGGCCGCACGGGCAGGGAGGATACGCCGCTGCCGCACCGCGACAATTTTCTGCGTCTGCGTAAGGTCGCAGCCAATGTTTCGATCGATCACATCCGTGCAGATGGCTTTGAGGGAAAAGCGATTCGCGATGAACTGCACAAACGCCGTATCAGCGCCGTCAACTCTCTGCTCAGGGAGATTCGCAAATGAGCATCCAAAAAAGCATTAACAGGCAGATCTTCACGACTCTTCGCGATGCCGGATTGGTTTGGCCGCTGGCCCTTTTGTGCGCAGGCGTGTTGTTGCTGTGTTTCGCAGCTGTGGTGCTGCTCGGTGGGGGTGAAACAGACAGGGGCGTGCTGTTTGTTGCATTACCGATGATTATTGCCGGATTGCTCATCAGCGCCTGGCAGCTGCACAGCAAGCTGCTCAGACCGCTGATCATACTGCAGAACTCAGTCGCCGGCGTCTCACAGGGTAATCCCGGGGCGATGGTGTCGATGCAGGATGAAGGGGCATTGTTCTCGCTGGTGCATGATATCGGCAGCATCAACGAAGAGTTATACGATCTCTACGAGGATATGGATAACCGCGTCGAGCGCCAGACAAGGCGGCTGGCGCAAAAGACGACATCCCTGAAGATCCTCTACGACGTAGCTGCAACCATCAACCGGGCAACCTCGCTGGATGAACTGCTGCTGCGTTTCTTACGCATGCTCAAGGAGATGCTCAACGGCCGCGCCGCCACCATCCGCCTGGTCACATCCAACGGCAATATGCGCCTGGTAGGAACCATCGGCCTGGATGATACTCTGCTGCATGACAAGGAGATGCTGCCGGTACAGCTATGTGTGTGCGGCACAGCGCTCTCCCAGGGAAATATCCTGTGTGAAAATAACCCGCAGCGCTGTTCAAAGATCAATGGCCGTAAAATGTTTGGCAGTGATGAGATTGTTGTGGTCACCGTGCCGTTGGAGTATCATGACGATGTGCTGGGCATCTATAATATCTTTGTTGACGCCCCCGGTATCTCTGGTCGTGAGGATATCCTGGAACTGCTGAAGACCGTCGGCAGTCACCTGGGAATGGCAGTGGCCAAGCAGCGCTCTGACGAAGAGGCTCACCGCCTCTCCATTATGGAGGAGCGCACAGCTTTGGCGCATGAGCTGCATGACTCGCTTGCGCAGACGCTGGCCAGCCTGCGCTTTCAGGGACGCATGTTATGTG
>JAUXDV010000320.1 GCA_030620735.1 Gammaproteobacteria bacterium | reverse complement strand
TGGATATGGACGGCACCCTGCTGGATCTCCATTTCGATAATCACTTCTGGCTGGAGTATCTGCCTGAACACTATGCGTCATTGCATGGAATCTCGTTTGATGCCGCCAAACAACAACTGTTGGAGATGTATGCTGTCCATGTAGGTACGCTCAAGTGGTACTGCATCGATCACTGGAGCGCAGAGCTGGGGGTGGATATCCTCAGCTTGAAAGAGGAGGTCGAGCATCTGATCCAGCTGCATCCCCATGTGGATGAGTTTCTACAGATGCTGCAGTCGATGGGAAAACGCATCACGCTGCTGACCAATGCGCACCCGAAAACCCTGGCATTCAAATTGCAGCGCATCCCTCTGGCGCACCGATTTGATCAACTCATCACCTCACACGAGGTGGGGCTGCCCAAGGAGAATCCGGCATTCTGGGAGAAGCTGCAGCAGCAGCATCATTTTGATGCGCAAAAAACACTGTTTGTCGATGACAGTCTGCCGGTGCTTCACTCTGCTGGAAATTATGGTATTCACAGGGTGATCGCGATCACGGCGCCGGACAGTACGCAGCAGCACAAAGAGATCGAAGGATTTTTGGCAATACGGGATTTCTCGGAGTTGCTGTGAGATTATAAATTACATCCTTGTAATTTACCCTTCGGGTCGCACAAGAGGCGTTCAATTTTGCTCCAGGCAAAATTAGTGCCGCGCTGCGCTCGCAATGACGGGATTCTGTGAAGCAATCAGAACCCCCTGAACAGCATCTCTACGGTATCATTCCCGCATTATTATTTCATTGAGACGTTAATGGCAACTCTACTCACTCTACGCAACATGACTCTGGGCTATAGCGGACCGTTATTGCTCGATGGCGTTGATTTGACCATCCGTAAAGGTGAACGCGTTACCCTGATCGGACGCAACGGAGAGGGCAAGTCGACCCTGCTGAAGGTGATTGCCAGCTTGATCCAGGCGGACAGCGGCGAGCGCCAGGTTGTGCAGAACGCCGTCATCGCCTATATGCCACAGGATATCCCCGGCGATCTGCATGGCACGGTGTTCGAAATTGTCTCCCAGGGACTCGAGGGGCTTGCAGATGTGATTCTTGATTACCACAAGGCAACCCTGATGGTGATGGAGGATCCTGGTGAAAAGAATCTCGACTACCTGGCCAGGGCCCAGCAGGCGCTGGAAGATGCCGACGGCTGGCAACTGGAGCAGCAGGTGGAGAGCACCTTGTCACGGTTGTCACTCGAGAGAGAGCAGGAGACGCAATTTAGCGCACTTTCAGGCGGGCTCAAGCGGCGCGTGCTGCTGGCGCGGGAGCTGGTCAAAAAGCCACAACTGCTGCTGCTTGACGAGCCGACAAACCATCTCGATATCGAGAGCATCCAGTGGCTTGAGCAGTTCCTCAAGAGCTGGAGCGGCAGCCTGCTGTTTATCACCCATGATCGCGCCTTCATGCAGAACCTGGCAACACGCATCCTGGAACTGGATCGCGGTAACCTGACCGACTGGCCGGGGGACTATCAGAACTATCTGCGCCGGCGCGAAGAGCGCGCCAATGCCGAGGCGAAGGAGAATGAACGCTTCGACAAGCGTCTCTCCCAGGAGGAGGTGTGGATCCGCCAGGGAGTCAAGGCGCGGCGCACCCGCAACGAGGGCAGGGTGCGTCAGCTCGAGGCGATGCGCGAAAAGTTCCGTCAACGCCGGAGCGTGCAGGGCAAGGTCAGGATCAATATGCAGCAGGCCGAGCGCTCCGGCAAGCTGGTGGCCGAAGTTGAAAATGTCAGCTACAGCTGGGATGGCGAGCCGGTCATCCGGGATTTCTCCACCACCATCATGCGTGGTGACAAGATCGGCATCATCGGCCCCAACGGCTGTGGCAAATCGACGCTGCTGAATCTGCTGCTGGGAAAACTCGAACCGCAGAGTGGAACCATCAAAATTGGAACAGGGCTCGAGGTTGCCTATTTTGACCAGCTCAGGGCTTCACTGGATCTGGATAAAACAGTGCAGGAGAATGTCGGCGAGGGTTCCGATCGTGTCGAGATCAACGGCCAAAGCCGTCATATCATCTCCTATCTGCAGGACTTTCTGTTTGCCCCCGACCGGGTGCGCCAACCGCTGAATTCACTCTCCGGTGGAGAGCGCAACCGGGTGCTGCTTGCCAAGCTGTTTACCCGTCCGGCAAATCTGCTGGTGCTCGACGAGCCGACCAATGACCTGGATGTGGAGACCCTGGAGCTGTTGGAGGAGCTGCTGATCAATTTCGAGGGAACGGTGCTGCTGGTGAG
>JAUXDV010000093.1 GCA_030620735.1 Gammaproteobacteria bacterium | reverse complement strand
ACCCACCTTGAGCAGAATCTCGGCTTCGCCATGCCGGCCATCGTCACTGCGGACTCCCCTCCCCTGGCCGCTGCCCTGGCCAACACCCAGGTGGAGTTCGACCGCGCCTACCGCACGCTACTGAATGAGCCGGAGTACCAGAACCGCAACCTGCTCTTCATCGCCGGCATCAATATCGACATCTCACCGCAGCCGGGGCAGCTCTTCCCGCTGACCAAGTTCGTCCCCTGGGCTGCCTTCGTGCAGAACAGCAACGGTGAGCGTATCACTATGGAGCAGGATGAACTGCTACAGCGGCTGCTCGAACAGAGCACGGAAAATCCTGACAAGATCGACCTGGAAGAGGCCATCGCATCAATGGAGCAGGCTGAAGAGGTAAAGGTCAGGTTGTAGTTTATAGAACAGGCTACTCAAGAATATATTCAACGGTGGCAAAGACGCGTAGTTTTTGTTGGTAAATGCGTTCAAGCTTGCGTTTTAGCTCCTCTCTTTCGCCGGGCAGCAGGGTTCGATTGACAACCAGGTGCAGTTCGAGGCGTTCCGACTCATCCCCGGATACACTCTCCTCCTCTACCCTGACAAGCACCGATTTGCCGCCGATGAGGAAATGTTTCTGCTCAGTTTCCTCCGCCATCTGTTGTCGCATTACAGTGTCGTGAAAAGAGAGATAGAGCGGATAAGAGATCGCCAGCAGCACGACAACAATCGCGATCACGCTCTTCTTGCTTTTTACCATATCGGAATAGCCCAATACCAGGAAGGTCAGGATAGCCGCCAGGGTGATGCCGAAAAAGTTTGTATTGAAGAGTAGAAATGCCTGCCAGAACACCCGCCAGTCACCCAGCCCCAGTCCGATGCCCGCCGTCGCCAGCGGTGGAACCAGCGCCACCGCGATTGCAACGCCGGCGAGCGACTGCACCACCTCCTTGAACGACTTTGAGTAAGCTGCAGCAATCCCGGAGACGATGGCGACTCCCATATCCAGAACGGTGGGATGAATACGCGCTTTGATCTCATCGGTCAACTCCAGCGCGGGCAGCAGCAGCGTCACCAGTAGAGACGCCAGCAGCACCAGCACCATACCCAGGGTGACTTTCATCCAGGAGGCATTGATCAGCGAGGCATCGGCGCGCAACAATCCCATGGAGAGGGAGACGATCGGCGCCATCAGGGGCGCAATCAACATCGCTCCGATAACCACCGCTGTAGAGTTGGCCAACAGCCCCAGGGTAGCCAGAAGCGCACTGAGGATCATGAAGACGATATAGAGACCATTGATCTGCGCGTCATCACGCAGCGCCCCGAACAGGTTGCGAAAATGCTCCTCGGATGCGTAGGAGAAGAGCGGGATATGTTTTCCCCGGTATTTCGCGCTCTCCTTCTCATCGGGAAGGTTGTCAATTTTCACCGACTCTTTTTGTATTTCTGATTGCGGGTTGGCCTCCCAGAATTCGCCAGGCGCATTGACCCTGACAGCGTCTTCCAGCACCCTGCAAGTGACCGGCAGCGCCACCTTGAGTGCGCCGTCCACATGCAGCCAGCGCGAATTCCCGGCTTCGATATGAATCATGCTGGAGCGCACCTGTCCGACCGACGCGGGAAACGAACGTTTGCGCGTGGAGGAGGAGAACGCCGAGAGAAGAAAGGCGATATATTCGATCACAGAAAAGGGTGATATAAGGATCACTCCCATCTGTCCATCACGCATGGAATATTCACCGCCAACGAACCGGGAATAATAATCCCGTGGTCTGGAGTGGCGGATGATCAGGCCGCTGACAGCACTGCTGATACTCTTCTCATTGGCCGTGACGAGGCTCACCGCTTGCAGTGTCATCGTGAACAACTGCCTGACGCCATGATTCAACCCATACAGAAAGCGCCGTATGCCCTTTGATTTCTCGTCGCCACCGATGTCCGCCAGAGGGATTTCACCAACGATTCCTTTGAACTGCATCAGGCGGCCATCGCAATCGATGAGATCCACTGCCTGCGGCGTATCGCGCAGCGCCACCTCCAGGTTACGCTCAAGATGGCTGCTCAATCTGTATTGACGGATCAGCAATTTCTGATCAGGAAACGGTAAAAAGCCAATGCTCAGCTGATGTTCGATCGCGACATGCAACAGGCGCTCGATCACCGCCGTTGACGCCGCCACCAGCAGATGCCCTCCGGGTTGCAGATAGGAGGTTGACGACTCCTCGAAACGGTCGATATGAGAGACCTCGATCTCCACGCCAAAAGCGTTGTTGCGCACCGTCTCTACAAAGGCTTCACCCTCGTCATCATAGATCATGAGCGCATGACTGACGTAACTCTTCTGTTCGGACGATGGCTGTGGCTTTTCGCTTTGCTTCATTGAAGGTACCGCTAGACTCTCCAGGATGCGGTGAGAATAGAGCAAGCAGCACTCATATTCAAATAGCATGACGCCGGCAAGCGACTTTTCAATCAACTCGAGCAATTCGCGGCCAAATGGCCGCTCCTACAACAATCCCCAAACGCAAACGTAGGAGCGGTCGTCTGACCGCGATTGACACCGCATCTCGTGGCGAAATAGCCGTTCCTGCAACAATCGAGTTACGCGCGGAATCAATGAGTGATTGAAAAAATCAAATAACCCACTAGAATAGTCGGACTTTTCAAACCAATTCCCAATCACCGGAGTTACAACATGAATCCCCTTTCTACACGCGGCGGAACCGTCATCCTCGGCATCCTGCTGGCCATACTCGCGACCTTCGCCCTCAACGGTGGCGGTTTCAACCCCAATAGCCTCGAGATCACGGTATGGATGCACGTCATTGTCGGCATCGCCTGGGTCGGCCTGCTGTTCTATTTCAACGCCGTACAAGTTCCTGCTGTCGGCCAGGCGCTCGCTGATGGTGACGCAGGCCCCGGTCCCGCTGCGATCAATAAATATGTTGCCCCACGTGCGCTATTCTGGTTTCGTTGGGCTGCGGTGCTGACCTGGCTGACCGGGATGAGCGCCCTGGTGCAAGTCGGTGGTGGCCACAAAGCCATCACTGCAGCCTTCACCTTCAATGACTTCAGCTTCACGGGACACATGGCGTGGCTTGGAATGGGCGCCTGGCTCGGCACCATCATGTTACTGAATGTGTGGGGCCTGATCTGGCCCAATCAGAAGAAGATCCTCGGCCTCAAACAGGCGACTCCGGAGGAGATTGTCAAAGCCAAGAAGGTTGCATTGATGGCCTCACGCGTTAATACCGCACTGGCGTTTCCGATGCTGCTGGGCATGACAGCCTATGGACATGGTAATTTGCTGTTCTGATTGACGAGGCAGAAAACTGCTCAATGACCCCGTGTTCTATGGGTAGAATGCTATCGCATTCCAATCGTAGTCAGCCGGAAAATGCTCCTGCGTTAACTGCACTTCTGACCTCCACGGATGGAGGAAATACAATAAGATTGTAGGAACAATCATTGCCACCATCCATGGCGGTCATCTGACCGCGATCCTGCATGGGGATATTGAGAAGCACCATGACGGAGATATGGATCCATGAATAGACTTCGCCACCTCGCTATAATGGCTGCGTTTGCATTTTTCGACGTATTCGCTGCCGTCCCGGTTACGGTCGTTGCTGTCGGTGATCTTCTGCAGCAGCCGCGTCACAGCGCTCCCGCCACTGTCATCGCTCGCAACTCCCCCTCCCTCTCGGCAGAAATCAACGCACGCATCGACTCTATTCCGGTTAAAGTCGGCGATACCGTCGAGCCTGACACCCTGCTGGCGCAACTCGATTGCCGTTACTATGACTCCCTGCTTGCCGCAGCGAAAGCAGGCATGGAGCAGCTCGCCAGTGAACGCGATTTTTCAGCCGCACAGCTCAAGCGCGCCCAGGGCCTGAAACTGAAAAAGGGCATCAGTGACGAGGGTGTGGAGCAGCGCAAGAGTGAATGGGAGAGTTACAGCGCCCGCTACCGCATGCTCGAAGAGACGCAACGCCAGGCGCAACTGCAGGTGGATCGCTGTCAAATCCGCGCACCCTTCAGGGCGGTGGTGGTAGAGCGGCTTGCCAGCAGCGGCAGCCTCGCCACAATCGGAACGCCGATCCTGAAACTTGTGCAGCTCGATGACATCGAGATATCCGCCAGGCTTCGCGAACAGGAGAGTGAGACCCTCAAGGAGAGCAGCAACATCTGGTTTGAATTTTTCAACAAGGAGTATCGACTGACCCTACGGCGGATACTGCCTGTCATCGATTCACGCACACGAACCCGCGAAGTACGGCTGCGCTTTTCCGAAGAGAGTGCCCCTGTTGGCGCTGCCGGAAGAGTCCGGTGGCAGGGAGGGCCGCTGCAGCTGCCGGCAGGTTACCTGGTCAGACGCAACCAGCTGCTCGGCGTTTTTATTGTTGACGGCGGCAAGGCCCGGTTCCACCCTGTAGCAGGCGCAGTCGAGGGGCAGCCTGCAGTCATCGACCTCCCTGCAGAGAGTCTGCTGATTGTCGAAGGCCGGCAGCGCCTTAGTGACGGCGATGCAATTTCCGTGCAGGAGCAAAGCAACCTCAAAGACGTCCTCTCAGGCCTGGCAGAGTAATCCGCCATGTGGGATATATTGCTGCGAAACCACGTTCTTGCCAACCTCACCTTCGTGCTGGTGCTGGTTGTCGGGCTGCTCTCCTACCAACTGTTGCCGAGACAGCAGGACCCGACCATCAATTTCAACTGGATCGTTATCACCACGATACTGCCGGGGGCAGCTGCGCTCGATGTCGAAAAAAAGGTCACGGATCCACTCGAGGATGCTGTGCGCAAGGTGCAGGATATCAAGTTCCTCTCCTCCAACAGCCGCGAATCGGTTTCCAGCATCCTGGTTCGCTTCGAAGATATCGGCGAACGTCTGTTCGACAAGCGCATCAGTGATTTACGGCGTGAAATCCAGAACAAACAGGATGAGCTGCCTGATGCCGCCGCCGATCCGATTATTCTGGAGATCACCAGCGCAAACGCTTTTCCTTCCGCGTCCATTGCCGTCGTCGGTATGGCGGATGATGAAAACCTGCGCATCCAGGCGCGCAATATCGAAAAAGATCTGGAGCGACTTGGCGGCGTCGATCGCGTCGATGCCATCGGTCTGGCAAACCCGGAACTGGAGGTCGCCTTTGACCCGGCAGCACTTGAACAGCTTGGTCTATCGCCTGGCCAGGTCGCGGATACAGTGACTGGTTTTTTCCAGGATATTGCAGCAGGTGACGTCAGACTCGGCAATGAGAACTGGCTGGTCCGGCTTGCCGGCAGCAACAGCGATCCGCGATTTCTTGCAACCCGTCCAGTCATTGGCGCCGAGGGCGAGGTCATGCTGGATCATGTCGCGCACATCAGGCGCAGCCGTGAAGAGCCGGATCAACTGGCGCGTTTCGATGGGCGACCCGCCGTGCTGCTGGCGGTCATGAAACAGACCGGTGCCAACACGCTTGATGTTGTCGACCGCATCACCACCTATATCGAGAACCGCAACCTGCTGTCGAACCAGACAGGCATCGACCTGGTGCTGACAGATGACCAAACCATCCCGACGCGCCAATCGATCGGACTGATGCAAAAAAATGCCCTCATCGGTCTGTCTCTGGTGTTGCTGGTCGCCTGGGCATTTCTGGGCTCTCGTATAGCATTGCTGACCGCCATCGGCATCCCCTTTGTACTTGCCGGAACATTCTGGGTGCTCTCCGTGATTGGTGAAACCCTCAATGTGACGGTGCTGCTCGGCATCGTCATCGTGCTCGGCATGCTGGTGGATGATGCCGTGGTGGTGGTCGAGGCGATCTACTATCGTTTGCGACATGGCGTCGACGCCTTCACCGCAGCCGTCGAATCGCTGCGCGAGGTCGCCCGCCCGGTGACCACCGCCGTGCTCACAACCATGGCTGCATTCATGCCGCTGATGCTGCTGCCGGGCATTCTCGGAGATTTCATGCGCGTGATCCCGCTGGTGGTCACCATCGCCCTGGCGATCTCCCTTGTCGAGGCGTTCTGGATGCTGCCTGCGCATATAGTTGCAGCCAAGATCAGTTTTGCCAAACCGTCGCGCATCCACAGCTATCGCCTGAAATTTACGCACCGCATTCAGATTGCCTATGTGCGCATCCTGATCAAGGCGATGCGTCATCACTGGCTGTCGCTATCACTGGTGTTTTTGCTGTTTTTCTCCTCGATTGGCGTCGTCGCCGCCGGACTGGTGCGCATGGACTTTTTTGCAGCCGACCCGCTGCGGCTGTTCTATATCAACATCGAGATGCCCCCCGCCTCGCCGCTTGAAGAGACCATGAAAAAGGTGCTGCAGATCGAGCAGAAGGTCAAAGCCCGTGTTCATGACGGCGAGACTCGCGCCATCATCAGCTACTCCGGCAATATGTTTACCGAAATGGAGCCCCGTCTCGGTGATCAATACGGGCAGATCCTGGTTGGCCTGAATCCCAAAACGGCCGACCTGCGCAGCGTCGATGAGATGATCGAATCGATGCGGGAAGAGGTCATCAACACCCCGGGACCGATGCAGATCTCTTTCATGCGCATGTCGGGCGGGCCGCCAACCGCCAAGCCGATCAGCGTCAAGGTGCGCGGTGATCGCTATGACGAAATACGCGCTGCGGCAAACACTATCCGGCAAATCCTTGCATCCATCGAGGGCGTCAAGGATATCGAGGATGACGCCAGCCGGGGCCGCTCGGAGATGGTGCTGATACTCGATGAAGACGCCATCAATCGCGCCGGCCTGAACCCCCTCGAGGTCAACCGCAGCATCCAGCTGCTGGTCGACGGCATCCAGGTCGCCGAGATGCGTGACGCCGGAGAGAAGCTGGAGGTGCGTGTCAAAGCGGGCAACAGTCTCGATGCCGATATTGCCGAACTGCTGAATTTCCGCCTGCCTCTCTCCGATGGCGGCAGCATACCGCTGGGTGAACTGGTGCGCGAATCGCGTCAGCAGGGTTTGGGCAACATCCGCCACTACAACTTCCGGCGCGCCATCACCGTCGAGGCCGATCTCGATGACACACTCATCGATACTGTCACGGCCAATGCGCGCCTGAACGAGAAGTGGAGCACCTATCAATCAAAATACCCGGATATTGACCTCGACTTCTCCGGCGAACTGGATGATATCCAGGAGAGCATGGACTCGATCGGTGTGCTGTTTATTTTTGGCATCGGCCTGATGTACCTGATACTCGGCACCCAGTTTCGCAGTTACTGGCAGCCCTTCATGATCCTGGCAACTGTGCCGATGGCATTTACCGGGGTGGTATTCGGCATGTTCATCACCAACAATCCGCTGAGCCTGTATACACTATATGGGGTCGTCGCCCTCGCAGGCATCGCGGTGAACGCCGCCATCGTCCTGATCTCTGCAGCCAATGCACGCATGCAGGCCGGTATGAGCGTGCTGCATGCCACGCTGTATGCGGCAAGACGCCGCGTCATACCA
>JAUXDV010000241.1 GCA_030620735.1 Gammaproteobacteria bacterium | reverse complement strand
GGGTCAACCTGCCCAAAGCCAATAAAATGACCGAACCCGCATATCAGGGGTTTGCTGATGCGGAGATCCCTGTCGAGAAGCGTGACAATGGTGCCCTGGTGCGTGTGATTACAGGGCGGACTGATATGGGGACTGTTGGACCGGTAGTCAATCATTTCGTCAGGCCAACCTATCTGGACATTGCGTTGCCGGCTGGCGTAGTGTTTGAGCAGTCACTGGACTACTCTGACAACGCATTCATCTTTGTCATAGAAGGCGAAGTGAAAGTGGGCGAAAAGTTGCAATCACTCGAAAAAAGGAGGCTGGGTATCCTCAGTGGCGGTGAAAGGGTTGCGATAACAGCAGGGAAGAGTGACAGCCGCTTCCTGCTGGTGGCCGGACAGCCGCTTAATGAGCCGGTGGCCCGTGGCGGCCCCTTTGTCATGAATACGCAGCAAGAGGTTTTGCAGGCTTTTGATGACTTCAGAAATAATCGCTTTTGATAACCGGAAAATATAGTTGCTGTCATTGCGAGGAACGAAGCAATCTCCTGCCAACTGAGATTGCCTCGCTGTGCTCGCAATAACGGGCGTGTGTTGCAAACAAAGCGCCTTTTAAAAACATTGATCAGGAGAAGCAAAACCATGACAAACCCCGTCATCGCCGATAATAAACCAACACCTGTTGAACTCGACACCGATACAGAATATCACTGGTGCGCCTGCGGCCGTTCGAACAACCAGCCATTCTGTGACGGCTCGCACCGTGGCACCAGCTTTACGCCGCTGGCATTCAAGCCTGATGCATCCGGGGAAGCCTGGCTGTGCATGTGCAAACACAGCGGTACTCCTCCCTACTGCGATGGCACGCATGCAAGACTGTCGGAGGAACAGCTGCACAAGGGTCAGGCTATTGAGTCTCCTTCACCACAGGATGTTGAACCAACTGCGGAAGAACCGACGGTAAAACGCATCCATGACATGGCTCGCTACGGACTGTCAAAAGTCGGCGAGCATGGCGAGATCGTTGCGATGGGTGTGCCCCGCAGCGAACTGCCGCACTGGGATGATATACAGATACTGGCGGCGCAACTAGCGACGCGGCCGTTGATGGAGCATGACGCTGTCGGCACCGAGCTAATTATCGGCCCGAATGCGAACAAGCCGCTGCTGCTGGATATCCCCCTGTTTGTATCAGACATGAGCTTCGGCTCCCTGTCGCCGGAGGCGAAAGTGGCGCTGGCGCGTGGCGCCGAACTGGCCGGAACAGGTATCTGCTCAGGTGAAGGCGGCATGATGCCGGAGGAGCAGCAGGCCAACAGCCGTTATTTCTATGAACTGGCAACGGCGATGTTCGGTTATAACGAAGAACAGCTCACGAAGGTGCAGGCTTTCCATTTCAAGGGAGGCCAGGCAGCCAAGACTGGCATCGGAGGTCACTTGCCGGGCGCAAAAGTGTCAGCCCAAATTGCCGAGGTTCGAGGTTTGCAGCCGGGGCAGGATGCCATATCGCCGCCAACCTTCGCTGAGTTGCAAACACCGGCGGATTACAAACGCTTTTCAGACCGGGTGCGCGAGATCTCGGGCGGTATTCCCATCGGATTTAAAATTTCAGCCAATCACATTGAGAAAGATATCGACTTTGTGCTCGCTGCCGGTGTCGATTACATCATCCTCGACGGCCGTGGCGGCGCATCGGGCGCAACGCCGCGTATCTTCAGGGACAATATTTCAGTACCCACGATACCCGCGCTTGCACGTGCACGTCATCATCTCGATAGCTGTGGCCGGCAGGATATTACCTTGATAATAACCGGTGGATTGCGCATGCCTGAAGATTTCATCAAGGCCATGGCGATAGGAGCTGATGGCGTCGCACTGGCTAACAGCGCCATCCAGGCTGTCGGTTGTGTGGCGGCGCGTATATGCAATACCAATAACTGCCCATCAGGCATCGCGACACAAAAACCGGAACTTAGGGCGCGACTGAACATCGATGAATCAGCCCGGCGCCTGGCAAGGTTTTTCGAAGCCAGTGTTGATCTGATGAAGCTCATGGCGCGTGGCTGCGGCCACAGCCATCTCAATCGCTTTAACCATGACGACATCACGTCGTGGAAAAAAGAGGCCGCACAACTGGCTGGTATTCATTTTGCAGGACCACCGTAAATTGTCATTTCCATCGAACATCTGAATAGTCCATTGGCTGGACTTCTGTCACTATCTGGTGCATCGGGCATGTGTAAATCATCGACTTGGAAACGGTCATTACTGCACCCTGATGGTGATTTTCCCGGAGATCAGTGGCGGCTCCTGTGGTTCATGCTGTTCATCACCCAGCAACAACTGCAGCGTGTGTTTGCCTGGTGGAAGCTCCAGCATAGTTTCGGTTTCACCCTGGTCAAAATGCATGTGGTGAGCATCCCTGGGAACAGGTCCCGAAAAATCCGGCAGTTGTTCCACATCCACCAGAAGGTGATGATGACCAGCAGTGTGCCTCTGCTTGCCCTTGGTTCCCGCAGGCGTAATGCCAAAGCCCTTGATTCCAAATTTCACCTTGAACGGACTCTTCACCACGGCGCCATCTTTCAATCCGATGAAATAGACCTTCGCGTGCTCAGGCGGCGTGTGTGCCACTGCCCAGGATGTCGCCAGCAGTAGTATCAGCATCACTGTAGTCATGAGAGCCCTGTTGATCACCATTCCCCTCCTGCTGCTATTTACTGGCGAAAATAGAAGTTTTCCCATTTTCCTCCAGGGCTAAAACATCGTAAGTGTCTCGCCTCGGACCCTCCATTCCGGGTGATCCCATGGGCATGCCTGGCACGACAAGCCCTTTGATCTGCGGCTTCTCTTTTAAAAGACGGGCGATTTCTTCGGCAGGCACATGTCCTTCGATGACATATCCATCGATCTTCGCCGTATGGCAGGATCGCAAACCACGCGGCACCCCCATCTCCACCTTGATCGAACTGAGTGTGTTGCGGCTTTGGTTAAGCACCTCCACCGTATAGCCGTTCTGCTCCAGGTGAGAGACCCACTTCTTGCAGCAGCCGCAGGTAGCACTCTTATAAACAACAATATCGGCTGCCTGCGCAGACCGTTGGCCGGGCAAGATGCTGCCCAGTAGCAGGCCTCCTGCTACCAGCAAAAGCGCCGCTATTTTTCCATAACCAGTTGCCACTCTGGATTTCATGCGATTATTTTTTGACATTTTTTCTCTCCAATAATTGAAATAATTGTTAACTGCTCAAAACCAGGCGTCCGCATCCCACTCCAGCGGCGTGGAGCCATCGCCAAAACCCACCTCGAACTTGTCGATCATCACCTTGAAAAGCAACGGATCATCGTTGCTGCTTGCTGCCGCAGTTGTCGAGAGACCGGCAACCATCACTGCAAGGATTATCTTTTTCATCATGATTACTCTTCTCAACTAACATTAACGGTGCGGAACA
>JAUXDV010000078.1 GCA_030620735.1 Gammaproteobacteria bacterium | reverse complement strand
TGCGGCTATTGTTGGTCCGGATGCGCAAAGACACCATATCCAGAAATTTGCAATGGCATACGAACAGGCGGTCACTGATGCGCAGCGCAAGGCATCTGCTTCTGCGCAGGTCGCTGCGGTCGTGCGCACCGAGACCACAGCATTCCAGCGGGATGTGAAGGAGGAGCTGAAACATGGAAGGCTTACAGGTATACCTGGCAGGGGTGCTGTCACTGCTACGCTTGAACAGGTGGCGGACAAACTGGAGGCCCTTACGAAAGAGGTCGAGCAGGCGGTGGTTATCAACAAGGAGCTGTTGGATAGCGCATCACAACGACTGTCAGAACTGCTTGCCGCCCTTGATGCAGGCCAGTACCAGGTGGCGGAGATAAAGTCGAAGTTCGATGAACTCAGATTTACCATTATCGAGCTGAACGAAGGGAATCCAGCGGGTATTCTCGAAACAATTCTTCCGACCCTGAGAGTCTCGCTGGCGCAAGCGGATGGCAAGAGTAAGCGGACGCGTGATCGCCAAAATAAGGCTATGGCGACGGTGGAGAAGCGTATCGGTGAGACTGTGCTGACGCTGGCGAATCTGGCAAGGGATAAGTCATTTGAAGCAACTGCATTACCGGAGTTTGAGTCGATAACCAGAACACAAGCCGCCATGCGCTATATAGAGGTCTATCCCATTAACTGGGCAACGGCAGTCGCCATTGACATCTTCCCGGCGGTCATTCTGATCCTGGTTCTGCTGCTTCGCCCGGCTATGTCGTCACACCCGCTCGATCAAATGAGTGTACGTCAATTACGAGAGGCTGCCCTGTTGTTGAGGGAGTTGACTGCAGAAGGCAAAGCGGCGCCTATACTGCACTCCGTGAAGGAGGCCTGAGTGGCGTGGAAACCAAATTTGTCGTGGGCGCCTAATGCCTTTGTTTTGGGAGCGACAGCCTTGTTGGCCATGCTGACAGTGCTTGGCGCGCTGGCGATTCGTCCCATGCAGGAATCGATATCAACGCATGATGAGACGACGGCGGCGGAGTCTGCGCTGCAGTCGGCCACGCCCACAGAAGTGCGCACCATCATCGAAAAACAGTTCACAACCGGTGTCGTAACCCGTGTTGTTGATGGTGATACGCTGGAGATGGAGATCGATGGAAAGCGGGTGAATGTGCGTCTGTTCGGCATCGACGCCCCGGAGATGAGCCAGCCGTTCGGTCACGAATCAAAAGATTTCCTGGCGCGCAGAATTCTTAATGAGGAACTCATTGTGATTCCGCGTGATATCGATCGCTATAACCGTCTTGTCGCCGGTCTCTACCGATCATCAGATAAAGGCATATCGTCAATTAGCATCGGCATGGCCTATGAGGGTTTCGGATGGGCGTATCGGGAGTATCTCAAGGAGGAGTTGGAGTTTTACCTCTTGTCTGAAACAGATGCCAAAAAGCACAAGCGTGGGCTGTGGGTTGCTGACGGGGCTGTTCCTCCCTGGGAGTGGCGTAAGCAGAAACCAGTCAGTCAGTAGCAGGCTACCGCAAGCTTGCGCCGACTACCCGGCAAGCAGATGGTGGATATGATGACGACATGCAAATTACAGCTCACGGGCTGATAACAAATTATTATTGATCAATTCGGGATACACATTGTTATGACAAGTTCGACCACTCTCTCTGAAGCACAACAGAAAGCGCAGCACCTGCTGTCACGCTTTGATGGTGTCGATGGCTTTCGCCAGCGCGTGCAGCAGCAGGAGATGATGGAAGAGATGGTATCCGGTTTGATCGATGGCGGAGAGCTGATGCTGGAGGCGCCGACAGGCACTGGCAAGACCCTGGCGTACCTGTGCGGCGCGGTTGCTTTGGCTGACAGCCTGAACAAGAAGGTTGTTATTGCAACTGGAACCATCAACCTGCAGCAGCAGCTTTTCGAGCGGGATATTCCCTGGTTCATGGAAGTCACCGACGGCAGTTTCTTGTATGCGCTGGCAAAAGGACGCAGCCGCTTTGCGTGCATCACCAACCTGGCTGTTGTGCTCGATGACTCTGCGCAGGAGGATTTCATCGATGACAATGTCGTCTCGATCAAGCAGGCGAGACAAAGCACCATCCCTGCTGATATGTGGAAACGCCTTGAGGATGGCTCCTGGAGCGGTGACCTGGACGAGTGGCCGGATGAAATTCCTGTGGAGGTCTCGCGCACAGTGGTGTCCACGCCGGAGAGTTGCACCGGCAAGCAGTGCGAACACTATATGGAGTGTCCCTTCCAGATGATGCGCCGCGCTCTGTTGAACGCAGACATCATTATCGCCAACCATGACCTGCTGCTCAGCGATCTGGATTTGGGCGGAGGCCGTATATTGCCGCCACCGGATGAATCAATCTATATCGTCGATGAAGCGCATGGCCTGCCGCGCAAGGCTGTTGTTCATGCAGCGGCGCACTATACGCTGAATGACTTTTCTAAAACGCTGGAATTTGCGAAAAAATTGCTGCAGACACTTCCGAAAATTCTGCTCTCCAGAAGTGACCAGTTTGAAGATGATGCGTTGCAAGAGGCGTTGCAGTTGGCTGCCTCCAGCAACCAAAACCTGCAGCAGACACTCGCACGCAGTCACTTCATCCTGAATATCCGGCAAAAAGCAGATACGAATCAAAGTGTCGATGCCCGCATGCATCCGGGGGAGCCTGTGACCGGGTTTATCGGCGAACGGGGGGCGGAGATACGGCAAGGAGTGGAGGTGCTGTTGAAGGCCTTCAATCAACATACGGAGTGGCTCAAAGAGGATTGTGAGTCTGGCAAATTAAAGAAACATTTGCGGGATAACTTTTTGCGCCAGATCTCAGCAGTGATTGGAAAATTGAATGCTGTAAACAGCTACTGGCGTCTCTTTTTTTCTGCTAATCCTGAAAATGGACCGGCGATAGCACGGTGGATTACCCTCGCCATGCAGAATAATGGAGTGGATCTGACACTGCACGCATCGCCATCCTGGGCGGTTGAGTATTTGCAGGAGAAATTCTGGGCGAAAGCCTGGGGTACGGTGATGATCTCTGCGACCCTTCGCGCACTGGGTGATTTCGATTACTATCGCATGCTCAGTGGTCTTCCCGAAACGACAGTTGGGGTCAACTTTAGCTCGACTTTTAATTATGCGGCTCAGGTCCGGCTGACAGTTCCGTGGATGGAGAAGATTCCGAGCGGGATGAAGACGCATGCCTATTTTGATGAGGTAGCCGAGATGCTGCCGGGTTTGCTGCATCCGCAGGAGGGCGCCCTGGTGCTCTTCACTTCCAGGGCATCCATGCAGCAGGTGTATGCAAAGCTTCCATCAAAATTCCGTGGCACGGTACTCATGCAGGGGCTTACGTTGAGCCGTAGGGCTCTGCTTGAGGCGCATCAGCAACGTATTGAAAAAGGCCAGGGAAGCGTTATTTTCGGACTGGGTTCTTTCGCTGAAGGCGTCGACCTGCCGGGAGACCTGTGCCGTCACGTTGTGATAACACGCATTCCGTTCTCTGCTTACGGTCATCCCGTCGCAAAGAACATCAAGGAGTGGATGGGTAACAGACATTTTATGCAGATGAGCCTGCCTGCCGCCAGCGTGCGCTTGATCCAGGCATGTGGCCGGTTGCTGAGAAACGAAGAGGATAGTGGCCGGATTACCATCCTCGATCGTCGCATCATGTCACAGGCATACGGCAAAACACTGCTGCAGCACTTGCCGGCCTACCAGATTCGGCTGGAAAACTCTGCCATGGGGCTGATGCCTGATGTGCCGGTGGCAAGGCAAGCTGCAGGGACGCTGATTTTCTAATGGTTTTGGTTCTCTGTCATTGCGAGGTACGAAGATGCCCTGTCATTGCGGCAAGCTTGCGGCCCGAGTAAGAGATCACTATTTCCGTATAATTCTTCAACAGGCTCCTTATCCATACCGATGGATAGATCTCTTTATTAAGAGATATTGACACTTAGGATTTCCGGGTGTTTTTCACAAGCACTTTGTCTTCGACAGGTTTAATGAAAATTAGACTTAATTAGCCGATTTTTTTGGGAGCCTGTTCTTTTTTGGAAAAGCATCATGATGAATACTATTCTTGACAGTTTTGACGAACAAACACTCATCGATCTCTATGATGACGCATTAGTCGATGGAAATTCCATTGGCGTCGATGGTGTGACGAACAGCAAGTTTTCCGACTTCCTCGAAGATGAGGTCAAAATTATCCAGCGTAAAGTCGCCAATGGAAGCTATGATTTTTCATTGTATAAAGAAAAGCTGATCCTGAAAGGGAGAGACTCGAAGCCAAGGGCGATCTCGATCCCCACCAATCGCGATAAACTGGTATTAAAAGTTCTACACGGGTTCCTCAAAGATGCTTTTGACGGAGAGATTATTGCTGATAGTATTCATCTAAAAATCAAAGGAATAAAGAATAATATTAATGTTGATAATTATGATTATTTTATCAAGATTGACATCAGGAATTTCTTTCCAAGCATCGATCATGAGATTTTAAAAAAGCTACTGTATAAAAAGATATCAGACCAGGCTGCTTTGAATCTGATCGACAAGGCGATTAAGCAGACAACTGTCTCACCTGAGGATCGGGATAGAGAAAAATACGCCAACACCAGGGGGGTTTCGCAGGGGTTGTCTATCTCCGGCCTGCTGGCAGACTTCTATTTATCACACATTGATAAAAAACATACCAGTGGCGCCTCTTATCACTACTATCGTTTTGTTGATGACATACTGATTCTGTGCAATGAGGGCGAGAGTGAGCTGATCCGTAATGAGATCGCTAAAGATATGCAGGATATCGGTTTGGAAATTCACGAATTCGGAGAGAATGAGAAGAAGTCAACGCATGGAAAAATCGCAGATGGGTTTCAGTTTCTCGGCTATAAGTTCATCGGTGATCGTATAACGGTCAGAGAGTCTTCTGTTGACAAAATCTACAATGGCATCAACAGGGTCTTTCTGCAGCATTACAAGTATTCAAGAAAAAATTTGAAAAAGAAGAGGCGGGTGAAATATCTTTACAAACGGCTCAATTACAAGATTACCGGCTGCGTGATCAAGGGAAAACAGTACGGCTGGCTCTACTTTTTTTCATTCATCAATGACCAGGAACTGCTGTATAAACTGGACGCGCACGTCAAACGCGCCTGCAAACGTTTCAAGGTTCCTTATGATGAGTCAAAAATCAAAAGGTTTTCGAGAGCCTACCATGAGCTCTCGAAAATGGAGACGACGAACTACATTCCAGATGATGAGAGGGATGTTAGAAAGTCAATTCGTTTACTGAAACTTGCTGAGGTTGACATTACTCAGGATGGCTCTGATTCAGATAAAGCGAACAAGAAAAAAGTGGAAAAAAAGCAGAAATTGATCAAAAGTCAGCAGCGTGAATTAAGGGAGATTGTTGCTGACATCGAGGAAGACATAGAGTTCTATTAGGGAATGAGTCTCCTCGAAAAAACAAGAGTTCGTCATTGCAGGAAGAATGCAGCAATCTCGGGATTGCCGCGTCGGCGGAGCCTCCTCGCAATGACAAAGACGCTGTCATTGCGAGCGCAGCGTGGCAATCTCTTGACCCGAGATGTTATCCGTATGAATGACAATTATTTGATCTCACATATTGACTCCGGGTGAAGCAGTGCACATAGACCATAGCCTCATGATGTATCTCCTCGATCTCACTGAAAAGAAAGGTGAGATCGTTGGTATGGGCGCACTGAAGAAGACGATGAAAGCCAGGGGCGTGAATCAACGCGGTTGGCGTTTATTTGCGGATTATGGCGACCGGCTCTATATGCCAGTGTTAAATCACGAGGAGGCTCGCAACTTCACTGCCCAGGCTATTGCGTGGATCCGGGTGCTGCAAGCTTGTGAAATGGATGTGCCGCCGCCGCTCTACCTGAGTAAAGCCGTAACCAGTTGGCCACTGTTTGGATCAACGACTTCAGAGATTCCACCGCTGTTCTTGAGAGCCATCTGGAAAGCCGCTGTCTGCATGGAATACCAGGAAGCAAAGGTGCAGACCTTTTTGGATGAAGATGTCTTTTTTGTGGCGACTTGGTATTTCTCACAAGGTGGTATGGAAAAAGTCAGCAATGGCCAACTCAAGGCCGGCTGGGAGACGATCTGGAAGATTTATGAAGAGGATCTTCGCCTGCCGCAAAACAGTGAACAGACTTCCTGGCGCTCCTGGGTCAACCGGGTTGAGTATGACGGCTATGTTTTCGAGGCTCTCACTTCGCCCATGGCACTATATCTGGAGGGAAAGACTATGGAGCATTGCATTGCCATCTACACGCATGGATGTCGACTGGGAAAGCAAAGGGTCTATGCGGTAACAGAGAAGCGCACCGGGGAACGCGCTGCGACGATGACTGTCAAGCTCAATACTGCCAATGTGTGGGAGGTCGATGAGGTGCATGGTCCGGAGAATGATGATGTGTCAGAGCGCCTGCTGCTCTCCACCGATGCGGTGTGCCGCAGCTTGAATGACCTCTATCGGATAAGCTGGAAGATCCGTGGAGCAATGAACAAACAGATGAAACATACAACCAAAGAGGAGTAACAGATGGCAGGCATCAACAAGGTTATCCTGGTAGGAAATCTGGGCAAAGATCCCGAGGTTCGGCATACCACCGACGGCAAACCCATTGCAAATATCACCGTTGCAACATCGGAAACCTGGAAAGATAAGAACACAGGGGAACCGAGGGAGAAGACCGAGTGGCACCGCGTGGTGTTCTTTGGCGGCGTGGCCAATGTCGTCGAGCAATATCTGCACAAAGGCTCCAAGGTCTATATCGAGGGCAAACTGCAGACCAGAAAATGGCAGGACAGAAACGGTCAGGATCGATACACCACGGAAGTGGTTGTGGATGGCTTCAACGGCGTCATGCAGATGCTGGATAGTCGTGGTGCAGGAGGGAATGTTGGCGGTGAATTTGGGAACGCGCCTCCACCGCAAGCAACTGGTAACGATCCTTTTGAAGACCCGCCTTTCTGAGGGGAAGGGTGAGTAATGCGCCATACCCGGCAATAGCTGATTGTTCATTTCAAAAGCCTCCCTGGTGATGGATGTGAGTTGTCATGACTCGGGTGTCAGCAACAAATGTAGGAGTGGTCATCTGACCACGATTGAAAAGAGTCACTGGTTTACGATACATGATCTTATTGGGTGAAAAATGAACAGAGAAGAGGCTGAGGCACTGCTGAAAATTGCCGTCAAAAATCCTTCGGCCCAATTTCGTGATGGCCAGTGGGAGGCGATCGACGGACTGGTCAATCAGCGACGCAAGTTGATGGTAGTGCAGCGTACAGGTTGGGGAAAGAGCTCGGTCTACTTCATCAGCACCCGCATTCTGCGTGACCGTGGCGCCGGAGTGACGCTCATTGTGTCACCCCTGCTGGCCTTGATGCGCAACCAGCTCGAAGCAGCTGAGCGCCTGGGCATTCGTGCAGAAACCATCAACTCCACCAACAAGGATGACTGGGACAGGATTGAACGGCGCATTCTTGCTGATAAGGTCGATGCTCTCCTTATCTCGCCTGAGCGTTTATCCAATGAGAAGTTTGTAGAGGATCTGCTGCTACCGATTGCCAATCGAATCGGACTGCTGGTGGTTGACGAGGTGCATTGTATCTCTGACTGGGGGCATGATTTCCGTCCGGATTACCGGCGTTTGGTCAATATACTGCGTCAGATGCCGCCGAATATGCCGTTGCTGGGAACCACCGCAACTGCCAATAACAGGGTGCTCGAGGATGTACAAAAGCAGCTGGGTGACATTGAGATTCAGCGCGGACCCCTGGGACGTGACACCCTTTCCCTGCAAACCCTGCGCCTGGCTGATCAGTCTGCACGCCTCGCCTGGCTGGCGCAGCATATTCCCGGGCTGCCCGGGACCGGCATTGTCTATGTGCTGACCACTCGTGATGCAGAACAGGTGTCTAAATGGCTCAACACCCGGGGCATAGTGTCACGCGCTTACTACGGCAGTGTTAATCATGACGATTTTTTGGACGGGAATCACTACCGCCAGTATCTGGAAGATTTGCTTCTGAACAATAAGATCAAGGTGCTGGTGGCGACAACCGCACTGGGCATGGGTTATGACAAGCCGGATCTCGGTTTCGTTATCCACTACCAGTCTGCCGGCTCCGTGGTCGCCTATTACCAGCAGGTCGGTCGTGCAGGGCGCGCCAT
>JAUXDV010000044.1 GCA_030620735.1 Gammaproteobacteria bacterium | reverse complement strand
GCCTTCAAGACTGAAGATTTTCAGCAGCGTGGATATGATGTCGGCGCTGCTGACTATCTGCTCAAACCGATTGACGACAATCAACTGATCAACAAACTCAGCACCTACTTTCGCCTCATCGAAAAAGAACGGCAGATGAACCGCCTGCTGGAGGAGAAAGTCAAACAACGCACCGCAGAACTGAATGACGCCAGAGAGCATTTGCAAAATATTTTTCAGGCCATGGGAGAGGCACTGCTGATCCTGGATCCCGAAGGTAGAGTAACCGAGGCCAACCCTGCCGCCTGCAGGATGCTGGGGTATGAAGAGAGCGAGCTCATCACACTCTCCATCGGCGACCTGTTTGAAGAGGAGACCGATCAGCAGGCGGATGCTTTCATGGGCACATGGCTGGAGGCGATCATTCGCAGCGGCGCCATTCCCAGTATTGACGCACGCTTTATTACCAGCAGCGGTAAACGCATACCTATACTTTTTTCCCGCACTGCAATTACCGATGAAAATGGCGAAATGCGTCATATCATCTGTATCGCCAAAAACATGAGTGGTTATCAGAAGATCGACACTGATATCGCTATACAGGAGTCACTGCATGAGTAACGAAACACCTGAAATCGACAACGAAGACACCACGCTGACCGCCAATGCGCTGAAGGCGATGGCGCACCCGCTGCGCTGGAAAATTCTCTGCACCCTGGGCGAACGTGAACTCTCTGTCGGCGAAATCGTTGAACAGACAGGCACGTCACAGAGCAATATCTCGCAGCACCTGGACCAGTTGCGCAACAAGCACATCCTGGTCTCCAGGAAGGAGGCCAACCGCATCTACTACAGAATCAGAAACTACAAGTTGCTCGAATTGATCGGCGTCATGCGCAACGTACTCTGCCCGACAAATCTGAATGACAATCCACCAGAGTAGCCAGCACTGACATGATTACAGAAACAGTGCTGATCATCGCAGCCTACCTGCTGGGATCCATCTCCAGCGCTATTATTGTCTGCCGCCTGATGGGGCTGCCCGACCCCCGCACCCTGGGATCCAACAATCCCGGCGCAACCAATGTCCTGCGTATCGGCGGAAAAAAGGCTGCCGCCATCACTCTCTTTGGTGACGGGCTGAAGGGATTTATCCCGGTATTTATCGCCCTTAAGCTGGGGGTCAGCCCCCTGGTTCTTGGCCTCACAGGCCTGGCTGCGTTTCTGGGGCATCTCTACCCCCTCTTTTTTGGCTTCAAGGGCGGCAAGGGAGTTGCGACGGTGCTGGGAGTTCAATTCGGTTTTTCATGGATGATTGGCGCAGCAGTTGCCGGTATCTGGCTGTTCGTGGCCTTTGGCCTGAAAATCTCCTCGCTGGCCGCATTGGTTGCGATGACTCTGGCGCCGCTGGTAGTGTGGTTTTTCTGGCCGGATCCTGCTCTGGTGGCAATTCAGTCGATCATCACCATCATCCTCTTCTGGCGGCACCGCACCAATATCCGTGATCTGCTGTCAGGAAAAGAGGGCAAACTCAGCGACAGCGAGTAGAGAAGGATCTTTTTTAACCACAGATGAACACTGATACACACAGATCTTTGGTTAATCGATAAAACATACCATCACGCTCTTGCCTCGCCTGTAGGGTGTCAATAACCTCCGCGCATTGCACCATGAACTCTGCAATCAAGCTCGTCTCTCATCAGTCCTCAGTCCTCACAACTCACCACTCGCTTCTCCCCTCAACAGCCTGCAACTCACTCATCGGCCAGCGCGGTGTCACCTGGAACCCCGCCCCTTCATGCTGCCCCGCCTGCAAGCGCTGCCAGCCGGCATAGGCAATCATGGCGCCATTGTCTGTACAGAATTCGGGGCGTGGATAAAAAGCCCGGCCACCAAGTTTTTCCAGCGCTTCATCGATGTGCTGTCGCAGTTGGCTGTTCGCACTGACGCCACCGGCCATGACCAGCCGGGTGATACCTGTTTGCTTGACTGCGCGCCGGCACTTGATCACTAATGTATCGATCACTGCATCCTCGAATGCACGGCAGATATCCGCGCGCAGCTGATCATCCTGCCTCTCTGCCTGCTGCCAGGTCGTCAGGGCGAAGGTCTTGAGGCCGCTAAAGCTGAAATCGAGTCCGGGACGATTCGTCATCGGACGTGGAAATCTGAACCGCAACGGGTCACCCTGTTGCGCCAGCCTGGAGAGTTCGGGACCGCCGGGATATGCAAGCCCCAGCATTTTTGCTGTCTTATCGAAAGCCTCTCCTGCCGCATCATCCAGGCTCTCACCAAGCAGACTGTAATCGCCGATGCGTTTGACCTCAACAAGCTGTGTATGCCCCCCGGAGACCAGCAGCGCAAGAAACGGAAATTCCGGCTGAGACTCCTCCAGCAGTGGCGCCAGCAGATGTCCTTCCATGTGGTGGACACCGATAGCCGGGATATCCAGCGACCATGCCAGGCTCCTGCCGGTGGCGGCGCCAACCAGCAGTGCACCGACCAGTCCCGGTCCCTGTGTATAGGCGATGCCGTCCAGGTCTCCGCATTGCAACCCACACTGTTTCAACAACGCATCGATCAGCGGAATGAGTTTGCGCACATGATCACGTGAGGCCAGTTCCGGAACCACGCCGCCATACTCCGCATGCAACGCGATCTGACTGTGCAGCATATCGCCAAGCAATCCCTTGTCAGAGTCATATACAGCGACCCCCGTCTCATCACAGGATGTTTCAATTCCAAGTACACGCATAAAATGACCGCTAAATCGCCAATGAAAAACCATTATATTGTCACAGCAATTCTAAATGTAGAAAGATACTCACCACGAAGAGTACGAAGACATTTTTTATCCAGTTGATTCTTCGTGATCTTCGTGTGCTTCGTCGAAAAATATTTTATAATCCCGATACTCTATTGGTGCATTGAGAAGTGCTAATTGATACAAAAGCATATTGCAATTCCCAGCAAAGAGAGTAAAATTCAGCGGCTAATTTGATTGAATGCATATAAATTCCTTTGAGGGGACCACATGCCGAGTGTACGCGTTAAAGAAAACGAACCTTTTGATATTGCCCTGCGCCGCTTCAAGCGCACCTGTGAAAAAGCCGGAGTTCTGGCCGATGTTCGACGTCGTGAATTTTACGAAAAGCCGACCTGGGAGCGCAAGCGCAAAAAAGCGGCTGCAGTAAAACGTCACCAGAAAAAATTGTCGCGTGAGAATCGCCGCTGGGAACGTCGTTACTGAGTTGCAGTAATATGTTGAAAGCGACACTGCAGAAAGACCAGATCAAGGCAATGAAGGCTGGCGATAAAAAACGCCGCCAGGTCTTACGCCTGATGCTGTCGGCAATCAAACAGATTGAAATCGACAGTCGCAAGGAACTCGGTGACGATGATGTCATCGCGGTACTTGGCAAAATGCTCAAGCAGCGCCGTGACTCCTACACCCAGTATACCAATGCGGGTCGCAACGATCTTGCCGGACAGGAAGCATTTGAAATAACCATCATCAACGAGTACCTTCCGGAAGCGCTCTCCGATGATGAAGTCGCTGCTGTTATCGATGAAATCATTGCCTCTACCGGCGCAGCCTCCCCCAAAGATATGGGCAAGGTGATGGGGCAGTTGAAGGCAAAATTACAGGGCCGTGCCGACATGGGCGCCGCCAGCGCGCTGGTCAAACAGAAACTGACAACCTAATCCACTTCCAGGTGCTAAGCTTGTCTCTATGGCAGGCATGATTCCCCCCGAGTTTATTGACCAACTTCTCTCACGTATCGATATCGTGGAAGTGATCGACCCGCGTGTGCCATTAAAAAAAGCAGGCCGGGAGTTCCAGGCATGCTGTCCTTTCCACACCGAAAAAACCCCCTCATTCACCGTCAGTCCACAGAAACAGTTCTATCACTGCTTCGGCTGCGGCGCACACGGCACCGCCATCGGCTTTTTGATGGAGTACGACCACCTGAATTTCGTTGAAGCCATAGAAGAGCTGGCAAACAGCGCCGGCATGGAAGTTCCGAAAGGCACCGGAGGCGGCAAGCCCGCAGAAGATCACACATCTCTCTACCAGATGCTGCAGCAGGCAAGCGACTATTTTCAGCAACAATTACGACAGCATCCCGATGCAGGCCAGGCAACTGAATACCTCAAGCAACGTGGTCTCAGCGGCAGGATTGCCGCAGAGTTCAACATCGGCTTCGCACCTCCCGGATGGAGCAATCTAATCAATGTACTTGGCCGGGATCAAAATAGCAGGCAACTGTTGCACAAGGCGGGGCTGATATCAACATCCGACAGCGGAAAGGAGTATGACCGCTTTCGTGAACGCATCATCTTCCCCATCAAGGACACTCGGGGGCGCGTGGTTGGTTTTGGCGGGAGGCTCCTCGGCGACGGCAAGCCAAAATACCTCAACTCTCCCGAGACAGCCGTTTTCCATAAAGGCGAGATTCTCTACGGCCTGCATGAAGTGCGTCACGGCGGCTCGGGGAAACAGCAGATCATGGTTGTCGAAGGTTACATGGATGTCGCCGCCATGGCCCAGTTCGGCCTGCACAACAGCGTTGCCACCCTTGGAACCGCTACCACACAACGCCACCTTGAACTCCTCTATCGCACCACACCAAAAGTGGTGTTCTGCTTTGACGGCGATCGCGCCGGGCGCGCCGCAGCATGGAAAGCACTGCAAACAACCCTGCCGGCAATGAAATCAGGCCGGGAGGCGCGCTTCCAGTTCCTGCCGGACGGTGAAGATCCCGACACTTTGATCAGAAAGGAGGGCAAGGAGCAACTTCTGCAGCGCATCGACTCGGCGCTGTCGCTTTCCGAGTTCCTGTTTCAGCATCTCTCTGCTGACATTGACACCACCAACCTTGACGGACGGGCCAGGCTTGCCGATCTGGCGCGCCCGCTCATTGATCAGATCCCTGCCGGAAATTTACATGACATGCTGTTACAGCAGCTTTCCAATCTCACCGGGCTGGAAACCCCGACGCTGCCGCGCCGTCAAAGTCGCCAATCTGCACCACAGCCCCAGTCACAACTACAGCGCTCTCCCCTTCGTGACGCACTCCGCCTGCTGCTGGAGAATCCGCAACTGGCATCTCTCGAAAACCTTCCAACCACATGGAGAGAATCACAGGCAAAAGGCATCGAACTGTTCACAACCCTTGTCGATCTATGCCGCTCATCACCCTCAATTACCAGTGCGGCATTGATAGAGCGCTGGCCGGATGAGAATACAAAAGCCCACCTGGCAAAACTGACGACGCAAACAATTTTTGCTCCGGCAGAAGGTCTACAGGCCGAATTCGTCGGCGCATTGAGACTGCTTGGAGACCAGCACAAGCAACAACAATTGCACTCCCTGCTGCAGCAACCCCTCAATACGCTGAGCGAGGAGCAGAAGGCGCAATTGAAACAACTCTACAACGACAGAAAAGACAACAAATAATTGAGCCATATGAATTATTTTTGCTATAATGGTTAGTTAGTCTATCCAATCTATCTACAGGTCAGTATGAAGCAGGAGAATCAGGGATCGCAGATCAAACTGTTGATTGAGAAAGCCAAGGAACAGGGCTATCTCACTATTACAGAGCTCAACGACTACCTGCCGGATACCATTGTCGATCCGGAACAATGGATTGAAAACGTTATCTCTACGTTTAAAGACATGGGAATCAAAGTCTTTGATAGTCCACCTGACGCCGATGATCAATCCATGGCTGAAGATGCGCCTGCTGCAGATGATGATGCCGTGGACGCTGCTGCTGCCGCACTGGCGACTGTCGACAGCGAGTTTGGCCGTACCACGGACCCGGTGCGTATGTACATGCGCGAAATGGGAACCGTGGAACTGCTGACCCGCGAAGGCGAACTTGAAATTGCCAAACGCATCGAGGATGGTTTGCGCCAGCTCTACAGCGCTATTGCGCAATTCCCGCCTGCCGTGGAACAACTGCTCGAACTGTTTGATGCCGCCTACTCTGAAGATGGCAAACTCAGCAATGTGATGTCCGGCTATATCGACTATGATGATGACACACCTGTCACTCCTGCGAACGGTCAGAATACTGATGATGAAACCCTGAAACTGGGACCTGACCTCAAGGAGACAAAGCGCAATATCACAGCGCTGAGACGCAACTACAATGCCCTGCTCAAGGCAAAACGGGAAGATGACCTCGACAAGGAAGAGAAACAGCGCGCCAAAGTTATCTCCTCCTTTATTCAGTTCAAACTGGTGCCCCCGATTGCCAAGCGGCTCACCGATCTCCTCAAGGATGCCATGCAGGGTATCCGCAATCGAGAACGCGACATCATGCGCATTTGCCTCGACGCAGGCATGGATCGAAGAAGCTTCATCAGGTCATTCCCTGACAATGAGACCAACCTCACATGGGTTGACGCCCAGTGCAAAGGTAAAAGCAGCACAGCAACCAAGCTGAAGTCCTCAGCTGATCAAATCCGCAAAATCCAGAACAGGCTATTGAGTCTGACGGATATCACCCAGCTGACTATTCGCGAAGTCAAGGAACTGAACCGTCAGAAGGCGATTGGTGAAGCCAAAGCACGCCGCGCCAAAAAAGAGATGGTGGAAGCCAACCTGCGCCTGGTGATCTCAATCGCAAAAAAATACACCAACCGCGGCCTGCAGTTTCTCGACCTGATCCAGGAAGGCAACATCGGCCTGATGAAAGCCGTCGACAAGTTTGAGTATCGTCGCGGTTATAAATTCTCTACCTATGCAACCTGGTGGATACGCCAGGCAATTACCCGCTCTATCGCTGACCAGGCCAGGACAATACGCATCCCTGTCCACATGATTGAAACCATCAACAAGCTCAATCGCATCTCGCGTCAGATCGTCCAGGAGCAGGGACGTGAAGCAACACCGGAAGAGCTGGCGGAAAAGATGGAGATGCCCGAGCACAAAATCCGCCAGGTCATGAAAATCGCAAAAGAGCCGATCTCCATGGAGACCCCCATCGGCGATGATGAAGATTCGCATCTTGGAGACTTCATTGAAGACGCCAAGGTGCTCTCGCCAGTTGATTCTGCGACAATGCACGGCCTGAGCGAAGCCACACAAAATATGCTTTCCGGCCTGACTGCGCGTGAAGCCAAAGTCCTGCGCATGCGTTTTGGCATCGATATGAACACCGACCACACCCTCGAAGAGGTCGGCAAACAGTTTGATGTCACACGCGAACGCATTCGCCAGATCGAAGCCAAGGCGCTGCGCAAACTCCGCCACCCCACCCGCTCAGAGCGCCTGCGCAGCTTCCTCGACGAATAGGAAGCAGCAAAGCCATTTCACAATTCCGGGCCCTTAGCTCAGTTGGTTAGAGCAGGGGACTCATAATCCCTTGGTCGTAGGTTCAAGTCCTACAGGGCCCACCAATTAATTCAAAGGCTTGGCGTAACTGCTAAGCTTTTTTTATTTCAAAAAGCGCACTAATCACGCATCCTGTTGGCGCATAATCTGTGCTAAATCCGCACACATGGAGACTTTTTTCTCTCATCTCTATGCGCTATGGTTGCAGCTGTTCAGCCTTCCGACTACGTCATTATGGACTCCAGTTATTCCATGTCAACGCAATCATCTTCACAATCACGCATCATAAGATGGATAGTCGCCATGGGCTTCGTGTTGCTCTGGTACAGCCTGCTGCAACTCATTACTCTGCGAATTTTCAATGTCTCTCTGTATGATCATGCCATCCCGCGTGACCTGGCCGCCAACCTGATTCTGGGCGCGATTCTCTACGGCATCACCCGCAATCTGCGCTGGTATCTGCCGACCATCGCCGTTGTGATGGCGGTCATTCATCTGAGCAATGCCGGAAAAATTGTCGTTCTTGGCGGTCCAATCATGCCGGATGATTTTCTCGCCGTACGCAACCTGTTCCTGTTGCTCGAAGGGTGGCAGCTGTTTGCGGTAATAGCTATCGTGGCGACACCCCTGCTGTTGCTGCTTGCCATGACCGCCTGGCGCCGTACTCGCACCTGGATATTGCTGAGTAGTGTCAGCATCGCAGCCGCTCTCCTCATTCTGGCGCCTGTTCCAGTCGTGCATGCCATGGACGACTGGCTTGGAAATGTTGTGTGGAACCAGCGCGGCAACTTCGAAGACCGCGGCCTGCTGATCCATTTGACGCAGGAGACAGCCCGTTATCTCGCACATGGAAAAAATCCTCCCACGGTTGGGGAGGTTGAATCCGCCATGACCAAACTGCAGCCGAACCCCGCCATACAGTCACTTCCACCACACACAAGCGATACGCCACCGCGAAATGTACATGTCATCGTGCTGGAGTCTTTCTGGGATCCTGCCTTGCTGACTGCTGCCGGACTCTCCGATGATCCGCTGGATCCAGAGTTTCGTTCGCTGTGGCGTGAGGCTGGAAACTCACATGTACTCTCCCCCGTTTTCGGCGGATATACTGCGAATACCGAGTTCGAGGTTTTATGCGGTTTTCCTGTCACGGAAGATTCAGTATTCTTCGAGGGCGGGCTGCGCCACGATGTCCCCTGCCTGCCGCGGTTGCTGGGGAGCGCGGGTTACCGTACGATTGCCTCCCATCCAAACATCGCCGCCTTCTGGAACCGTGTCAATGCCTACCAGCGGATCGGTTTTGATACCTACTGGTCCATCGACGACTTTGTATCCGACGATATCAACCGGGACTTCCTCAGTGACAGCTCCATGTATCGACAGGTTATGGAAAAAACCGGCCCCCTGATCGATGCCGGGCAGCCGGTATTCAACTACATACTGACCATTTTTGGCCACCTCGACTATCCGTTGAATGCACAGCGGCCTGCGGTCATTAAGGCCGAAAGTGGAAGCAAGATGGTGCAGGACTACGCCAATACCATCTATTACAAATCACGCGAACTGATGGCCTTTCTAAAACTCCTGCGTGCGCGGGATCCGCATGGCTTGATCCTCCTGTTTGGCGATCACCTCCCTTTTCTTGGACCGAACTTCGATGGATTTACCGAGAGTGGCCTGCTGGCAAACAACCGTTCTAAATTCGATGCCGAGATGTTTTACACCCTGGTCGCCACTCCATTGATCATCATCGACGGCCAAAAAGGACCCCGGCAGGTGGGCGATGTTCCCGTCTATCAACTGCCGCAGATGATCCTGGAGATGCTGGGCAATCAACAGCCTTCCCTGATGCGCATGAGCAAGGCGCCTGACGGCGTAACTCTGCGCCCCTTACCGGGCATGTATTTTGCCGGTGATCAGCAAGAGCGAAAAGTGTGTCATCAAGGAGATGGGGAAGACGGCGATTCCGGCAATGACGACGCCTGCGCTGACACTGCGCAGTGGGTGCATGCATTGATCACTGTGACCCGGGATTTATTCAATGGGCATCAATACAGTCTGCAAGCCTCTCACCCCAACCTTCTCCCCGAGGGTGAGGGGGTGAATTCTGTGGGACAGCAGTAAGGGATGAGGCAGCAGTATCACACTTCTTTCATCTCACCCATGGTTCCCACCAGTTTTGCCGGTAGCCAGGGCATTCCACTGATCAGGGAAACCACCACAGCAGCGGCATAAGTGATGCTCTGGATAACCAGCACCAGCGCCCACAGTTGCACATCCAGCATGTCACCGTCAAATCGCTTCAGCACTACTGTTGCAGCCAGCAGGAAAGCCGTCAGAAACAGGAGTTCTTCGCGGGCATCAAGTAGTGACCGGGCCAGTGCATTGCTTTGAACCCGTTTGGGAGTGCGAAAAAATCCGATTTTGCGGGTTATAAATCCGGCCAGCATGGCGCGGGCAATGGTATGCGACAGCGCCAGACCGGCAATACCGGCAGCAATACTCTGTCTCAGGGTCGCGCCGATACTATGACGATAGAGAAAAAACATCTTCAATATCTTGAATACAAACAGCACCACCGGCAGCACCATGAAGATGATATGCGGCGGACTCACATACTCGGGAAACCAGATCATCGCGATCGACCAGCCCAGGGCGGCAAAATTAAAAATCAGGTTGAAGCCGTCGGCAAACCACGGCAGCCAACCGGCAATAAAATGGTAACGCTGACCTCTGCTGAGGTGGGTTTTTTCCATCCCAAGCAATTCGACGAGATGCTTGCGCATGATAAGCACAGCCCCGTAGGCCCAGCGGAATCGCTGTTTTTTAAAATCGATAAAGGTATCCGGCATCAACCCCTTGCCAAAACCCTGTGGAACATAAGTTGCCGCATATCCATGCTCGAAGATGCGCAGGCCAAGCTCTGCATCCTCTGTAATGCACCACTCCGGCCAGCCGCCGACCTCTTGCAGTACCGACTTGCGCACCAGTGTCATGGTGCCGTGCTGGATGATGGCGTTGCGTTCATTGCGCGTGACCATGCCAATGTGGAAAAAGCCCCGGTACTCCGCCAGACACATCGCCTTAAAGGCATTCTCATT
>JAUXDV010000288.1 GCA_030620735.1 Gammaproteobacteria bacterium | reverse complement strand
GAGCTTGCGAAGCGCATCTGTTGCATCATTCCCTGTTTTTTTACCACGGAACACACGGATCACACGGAATTATTGTTTTTTCCTTTCCGTGTATTCAGTGTGTTCCGTGGTTATTATTTTTGCGTTCTCGACAGATGCGCTTCGTTCCTCAGCGCATCCTACAATGTGTTACAGGCTGTCTGATATGAGCCTGATCGAGCAGTGGATTCGCCCTGAAGTTCGCGCCATCGATGCCTATCATGTTGCGGATGCCAGTGGATTGATTAAACTGGACGCTATGGAGAATCCCTATACCTGGTCTGAAGAGCTGCGCGGAGAGTGGGCGCAGTTGATTCGCGATGCTGATGTCAATCGCTATCCGGATCCGCACGCCCGTCAGCTGACGCAGCAGTTGCGCAGTGTGATGCAGATACCCGCCAACGCTGGCGTCCTGCTGGGTAATGGTTCGGATGAGATCATTCAGATGCTGGCGCTGGCGCTGGGCGGAGAGGGACGCACCCTGCTGTCGGTCGAACCGGGCTTTGTCATGTATCGCCTGATTGCAGCCTTTTCGGGCCTCAACTATGTTGGTGTTGAACTCAATGCCGCCGATTTCTCGCTGGATATGGAAGCCCTGCTCGAGGCGATCGACGAGCATCAGCCCGCACTGCTGTTTCTGGCCTATCCCAATAACCCGACCGGCAACCTGTTTGCCGTCTCTGATGTGGAGCGCATCATTGCAGCATCGCCCGGCCTGGTGATTATCGACGAAGCCTATGCGCCTTTCACCGTTGCAAGCTTTATGCCGCGCATTGGCGAATTCGACAACATGGTGGTGATGCGTACCCTCTCGAAAATGGGGCTCGCCGGTTTGCGCCTGGGTCTGCTTGCCGGGCCTGTAGAGTGGATCAGCGAGGTCGACAAGACCCGGCTTCCGTATAACATCAACGTCCTGACCCAATTGAGCGCCAGTTTTGCACTGAGCCACATCTCCGTGTTCGACCGGCAGACAGCGAAGATTCGCGCAGCCCGTTCGCAACTCTTTAAAGAGTTGCAAGAGATGCCTGGTATCACGCCTTTTCAGAGTGAAGCCAACTTTATTCTTGTGCGTACGGCGGAAGAGGAGGCTGTTTCATTGTTTGAAGGTCTGAAACGCCAGGGTATCCTCATCAAAATTTTGCATGGCAGTCACCCTTTGTTGAATAACTGCCTGCGCATCACCATCGGAACCAAAGCAGAGAACCGAGCCCTTGTTGAAGCGCTGAAGTTTCCTAAAACCTAAAACTTTAAACCTAAAACTCTCCCTCTGTTTTTGATTCTGATCATCTATTCAATGAATTTCAGTCACACCGTGATATTCAGGTAGTATACTTTTTATAGAATAGATTTAATGAGGGGTGGATCGAACAACTCCTCCTGTTACAAGGAGATCCAATAATGCTAGAAATAAAAAACAGATCAAACGGCGAGACTCTTGCCGTTGTCGATGCAGATACCCTGGCGAATGTTGATTGGCGGGAGATGTCTCTGTCAGGAGCGGATCTAAGTGATATGGATCTCAGCGGAGCACGCCTTGATTTTGCGGATCTGGTCGATGCGGATCTCAGCGGAGCCAATCTTCAGGGGGCCGTGTTGTGTGGAGCGCATCTTGAAGGGGCCAATCTTAGCGGTGCGAATTTGAGCAGGGCGCGAATTGGTGGAAACACGCGATCCAATGCCGCCACTCTGGAGGGAGCCAATCTCTCCGGCGCAGACCTGACTTCAGCCGATTTGCGTTTTGCAATCGTTAGCCAGGCCAATCTCACAGGCGCTATCCTGACAAATGCTGATTTGTGCAATGCTGATCTGCACAACAGTAATCTCTCGACTGCAACTGCGCACCATGCGTTGTTGATCGATACAAACCTCAGAGAGGCGGATCTCAGCAATGCTGTTTTTCGCGATTGCCATCTCAACGGCGCCATCCTGACAAAGGCAAATCTCAGTGGCATGACCCTGGAGAGTGATCATGAAGGGGACTTTAGTGCGATGAATCTCGCCAACCTCGATGGGGCCAATATGACAGGGGTGCATATGCATAACGTCTCGGCCACAGATTGTGATATGCGGCGTGTGAATCTTGCTGATGCAGACCTCTCCAACGCCGTGCTGAGCGGCACAATCATGCGCAATGCCAATGTCACCAACGCCAATTTTAAAGGTGTAGAACTGGCAACGGTCACCATGGATTTTTCCAACTTTTCCCAGGCGCTAAATGCCGAGATACCGGATTACAAGAGGAATTTACGCTAGGAGGCAACGCGGTCGCGTAACAAACAACGTAGGATGCTGCTGAGCTTGCGAAGCGCATCGTTTGCGTGAATCCCGATTGATGCGCTTCGTTCCTCAGCAGCATCCTACATGCAGTTGCCTTGCATGGATAAATTGGGGTGTTGTGATCAGGAGTAGTCGAAAGAGTACGCTATGAATAACGGAGTGTTTCGTCTAAAATAGCTCAAAGATAGTATGGTTTTTCCCCAAGCCATAGGAGTCTCAAGATGCCAACAGATCGCCCAACCAGAGTGCACACGCGACGACCCGCGATGCACCATCCGGCGACACCGCAAGAGGAGACCCGCTCACTCGGCATTGCTGGAAATCTCGCACGCACATTTATCACCTCGCCACTCTCACCCATGCTGTTGATGGCGAGTCTTTTCATCGGCTTGATGGGGCTGATTTTTACACCACGCCAGGAGGATCCGGAAATCTCCGTGCCGATGGTGGATATCTTCATCAGCTATCCGGGCTCCTCTGCCGAACAGGTCGC
>JAUXDV010000153.1 GCA_030620735.1 Gammaproteobacteria bacterium | reverse complement strand
ATGGCGGTAACCATCGAGAGACATTATCAGCGCCCCATGGATATCGAGTGGGCCAAAGATGGTATCGATGGAAAAATCTATATCGTGCAGGCGCGTCCCGAGACAGTGCAGAGCCGGCAGAAAAATGTGATAGAGAAATACCGGCTCAAACAAAAAGGTAAGTTGCTGGCGGAAGGCAGATCTATCGGCAGCAGGATTGGCAGCGGAACAGCGCGGATTTTCAACAACCTGGAGCAGATGGATGAATTCCAGGCGGGTGATGTATTACTGACCGACATGACCGATCCGGATTGGGAGCCCATCATGAAAATTGCTGCAGCGATTATCACCAATCGTGGCGGCAGAACCTGCCACGCAGCGATTATTGCCAGAGAACTCGGTGTGCCTGCTGTGGTGGGTTGCGGTGATGCGACAGAGAGAGTAGCTGACGGCGCAGAGGTGACAGTCTCATGCGCCGAAGGGGATTCCGGTTATATCTATGCCGGACTGCTGGAGTACGAGCATAGCACGCAGTCGCTGCAGGAGATGCCGGATATACCAGTGAAAATTATGATGAACGTCGGCAACCCGGAGCGGGCGTTCAGCTTTGCGCAGCTTCCGCATGAGGGTGTCGGTCTGGCAAGGCTGGAGTTCATTATCAATAACATGATCGGTATTCATCCCAAGGCGTTGATGGCTGCCGGGCGGATGAGTGATGATGTGCAAAAAGTCATCCATGAAAAAACCACCGCTTATGGCGATCCGGTGGAGTTTTATATCAGCCGCCTCGCAGAGGGTGTCTCCACCATTGCGGCCGCTTTCCATCCCCAGCCGGTGATCGTGCGCATGTCGGATTTCAAATCCAATGAATACGCCAACCTCGTGGGTGGCAGACAGTTCGAACCAAGGGAGGAGAACCCCATGATTGGTTATCGGGGGGCATCACGCTACATCTCCGCCGAGTTTCGAGACTGTTTCGAGCTCGAGTGCCAGGCCATGAAGCGGGTGCGTGATGAAATGGGCTTTACCAACATCGAGCTCATGATCCCTTTTGTACGCACCCTGGGAGAGGCGCAGGCAGTTGTCGAAATTCTCAGGGAGAATGGCCTTGAACGCGGCAGGAATGGACTGCGCCTGATTATGATGTGCGAGTTGCCTTCCAACGCAATACTGGCGGCTCAATTCCTGGAATACTTCGATGGTTTCTCCATCGGCTCCAATGATATGACGCAGCTTACGCTGGGGCTGGATCGGGATTCCGCCCTGGTGGCGGGGTTGTTTGATGAGCGTGATCCCGCAGTACAGGGGATGCTGGAGATGGCGATTTCCGCCTGTAATGCGGCAGGGAAGTATGTCGGGATTTGCGGCCAGGGACCTTCGGATCATCCTGATATGGCGAAATGGCTGCTGCAGAGGGGCATCAGCAGTATCTCCCTGAACCCGGATACAGTCGTGGATACCTGGCAGGATCTGGCTGGTTGAGATATCCACTCTGTTGGCGATGAGAAAAAACCACTTGATTTGCGATGCTATATGAGCATACACTCTGCGTCCGAGTTGATAATTATCAATCTATCCGGGTTTCCGGATAAGTGACCAGGTAGTGATTCAACTAAATACGATTGAACCAATGGAGTATCGAATGACTACATCAAATGCCGGCCATTTTTTTGGCAATATCTGTGTTTCCTGCGTTGTAACTGGATTGATAATTTTAGCTGTTGTGAGCGCGGCAACCCTGCTCTGGGTTGGCTCTCTCTGATCTTCAAAATGGAGGCGCGTCTCGTCGCGCCTCCATAACAGTACAGTATCCCTTCTATCTCTCCTGAGATGACTCAAGCGCATTCAGTATGCGCTGATGAATCCCTTCAAATCCACCGTTGCTCATGACCAGGATGGTATCGCCGCTGCGGGCCCGTGTGGTTATGCGTTCGACAATCGCCTGCGTTGAGTCATAAATTTCCGCTTTGGCACCCATGGGTGCAAAAACTCCGTGTGCGTCCCACTCAAGGGAGGCGGGAGAGAAGATCAGCACCTGGTCCGCTTCTTCAAGCGATGCCGGTAGTGAGTCGGCATGAATTCCCATGCGCATGGTATTGGAGCGTGGCTCCAAAACAGCGATGATGCGCGCATCTCCTGTGTTGCGGCGCAGGCCGTTCAATGTGGTTTCAATCGCCGTCGGGTGGTGTGCGAAGTCATCATAGAGGCGGATGCCGTTGACCTCTCCGCGCAGCTCCATGCGGCGTTTGACGTTTTCAAATTTTGCAAGGGCCTCGATGGCAATGCCGACAGGTACGCCGGCGTGGCGCGCAGCGGCAATGGAGGCCAGCGCATTGCGCACATTGTGGTCTCCCGTCAGCGTCCAGTTGACTGTTCCACAACTCTTGTCCTCAAGTAATACCTCGAATGCGCTGCCGTCTTCATGCAGCAACTCAGCCTGCCACTGGCCACCGGGTCCCAGGGTCTCCAGTGGTGTCCATCTGCCCATCTCCAGTACCTCCTGCAACGCTTGATCATCGGCAGGAGCGATCAGCAGGCCGTTGCCGGGAATGATGCGCACCAGGTGATGAAACTGGCGCTGGATCATGGCGAGATCATCGAAGATATCGGCATGGTCAAACTCAAGATTGTTCAGTATCAGGGTGCGTGGACGGTAGTGTACGAACTTGGAGCGTTTGTCGAAAAAAGCGGTGTCGTACTCATCTGCCTCGACCACGAAAAAAGGTGAGTCGCCACTGCGTGCGGAGAGACCGAAGTTTTTTGGAATGCCGCCGATCAGAAAACCCGGCGCCATGCCGGCGTCCTCGAGGATCCATGCCAGCATTGCGGCGGTGGTTGTTTTTCCGTGGGTTCCGGAAGCAGCCAGCACCCAGCGATCTTTCAAAATATGTTCTGACAGCCACTGCGGCCCCGAGGTGTATGGCAGTCCGTTGTCGAGCATATATTCGACGGCTGGATTACCCCGTGACATGGCGTTGCCGACCACTACCATATCCGGCGCCGGCTGCAGGTGCACGGGCTCATAGCCCTCCACCAGTCTGATTCCTGCCTCTTCAAGCTGGGTGCTCATTGGGGGATAGACACTGGCGTCAGAGCCCGTCACCGTATGGCCGGCCTGTCGGGCCAGCAGGGCGATGCCGCCCATGAAAGTTCCGCAAATTCCGAGAATGTGGATGTGCATATCGTATTTTATCGACAAGAACTAAATAGAAAGATGAAACATCATACCTTCTTTCATTGAGCGCGCAATCTCTGCAGCTCCTTTTGCAGACCTGCGGCCTCACCATTGCCCGGGTAGGTAAGAACTACCTCAACAGCAGGAGAGATGAGATAGACAGGGTGTGATGTTTTATCGTTGTCGAAATCCCCGGCGGAGAGCTGCCTGCGGAAGCTGTCAATCGAAGCGGCTGTCGTGCCCATGGCGACCTCCACACCAGGGGCATGGTTCGCGATGTTGCGCATCTGCTCATGCGTGGCCGCATCGGCGGCGACAAACAGCCGTTGCACGTTGTCGACGGCGGCGATCAACGCAAGCCGCTGCATACACGCCTGCCGGCAGCCCGCATCTTCAATGATGACCAGGCTCCAGTGATCCCTGAAAAATGCAGGATTGATTCCCAGGCCATTCAATTGCCACAGCGCAGCATAGTCGATGCTGCGTGGAGGAAAGATCTCAGAGCCTTTTGTGTAGTCCTGCTTTCCAGATTCGCAGGCGCACAGAAGTAGGGAAACCGACAGAAGCAGGGTTGATAGTATGGAAATTTTCATAGAAGCCTCTTTTGATGGAGCTGGCCATAGTTTTCCCCGTACAGTAAATCTAAATAGCAATAATACTTGTTTTAGTGATTGCGTTTTATCAATTTATTTGCGATATTGCGCGTTGCAATTCTCTAACGCCATCCGCATCGATGCCGACAACGTATCTGTCGTCGATGCCCGGGAGGATGGACCACAGCTCTGTTTTCCCGGAGCCTGGTTGAAAATAGTTCACACGCGTGATCCGTCCGGCTGGTATCCGAGCCGGCTTTTCATCGGCTCTCACGGCAAGTTCATAGAGATAGGTAAATGTCTCATCGAAAGTGAGCGGGATGCGCTTGCTGACAATCTACGCTGCACAATAAGAGGGTGCTTAACAAGAATGATCAACCACCACACCGACAAGAGTAAAGATTCCAGCTTTTCTCTCTACCGTAGAGATACAAGAGTGAATCTGACGAAGATCATCAGTGGCTTTTTGTTACTGGTCATCGGGCTGATGACAGTCTCAGTCGTGCAGGCTGAATACGGCATCAACTTCCCGCAACCGGCTGGCGAGGTGGCGCAGGAGATCTACGATATCCATATGTTGACGATGCGCGTTTCCACCGCGCTGCTGATCATTGTTTTTGCATTTGTGTTCTATTCACTCTATTTCCATCGTAAAAGCCGTGGCTATAAGGCTGACCAGCATTTTCACAAATCCTGGTTCGGCCAGTGGGCATGGGTTATCGTCCCTGTGCTGGTGCTGGGGGTGGATATGACCATCGCCGGCAAGGCGAATTCAGTGCTGAAAAAGGTCTGGGAAGTCCCTGAAGATGAAAATATCATGGACGTCAAGGTGACCGGCCACCAGTGGTGGTGGGAATTCGACTATCTCGATTCCGGCATCAAGGTAGAGAGCCGCTACGTTCCCGAAGAGCAGTCCGGTGATCTCTACCTGCGTGAAGTGGACAACCGCCTGGTGCTGCCCACTGGTATCAAGATCCGCTTCCTGCACACTTCCGCCGATGTACTGCACGCATTCTGGGTGCCTGAGCTGGCGGTAAAAAAAGACGCCATTCCAGGATACATCACGGAGACCTGGATAGAGCTGGATCGTGAAGGGGTGTTCCGCGGCCAATGCGCTGAACTTTGCGGCACCTGGCATTCACGCATGCCGATCGTGGTGGAAGTCGTATCACCGCAGCGCTTTGCCGTTTGGAGTGAAGAGCAGAAAGCGCTCAAACTGGCGGCAGCGGCCGAGGCCAGTACCGACAAGGTGTGGAGCAAGGATGAGTTAATGGCGAAGGGCAAGGAACTCTATGACACCAAGTGTGCCGCCTGCCACCAGACAACAGGTCTTGGACTGCCCCCTGCCTTTCCGGCGCTGAAAGGCTCGGCGATTGCCATCGGGCCGATAGCAGCACATATTGATATTGTCATCAACGGCAAACAGGGTACTCCGATGGTAGCCTGGAGTTCGATGAATGATTTGGAA